>NZ_JBOZWO010000050.1:0-40882 GCF_050864975.1 Paenibacillus sp. GXUN7292
CTACCACGAGCACTTGCCAGTCTCCATTGTATCTTAGCTACCACGAGCACTTGCCAGTCTCCATTGTAACTTAGCTACCACAAACACTTGCCAATCTTCATTGTAACTTAGCTGCCACGAACACTTGCCAGTCTCCATTGTAACTTAGCTACCACGAACACTAAAGCAAAAAAAGTAAGCAAAAGCAAGGGCAGCTTGCCCTCCACTTTTGCTTATTTCTTTTTCTTATTGCCCTTTCTCTTAATGCTTTATTTATTCACAACTACTCAAACAGTACTACACGCTAGTCATAGCGGATTAACACACCAAGCGCAGAGCCCTGCTCCGCAGCAAGCTTCGCATAGCCATTATGCGCTTCAGGAAGCGAAAACTCGTGTGTAATCAGGGAGTGGACAGGAAGCTGCCCGCTTTCCAATTGCCGCACAAACTCCTGCATATTTCTCCCTTCCGTCCAGCGCACATAGGACTTCGGATAATCGACCCCATCATCCTCATACTGCTTGTCATACCTGCCGGGACCAGCTGCTCGCGCAATGACCAGGTCAGCCTCCTTCTGGAAAAACAACTCGCGTGAAAAGTTCATTGGAATATTGCCTACGACGGCGATTTTGCCGCGAAACGCCAAACGCTCCAGCGCATAGTCAATAATTCCGACTTTTTGAGAATGCGCGCATAGCAATATCGCATCTACCCCATGCTGGTCTGTCAGCTTATTAATGGCCATATCAATCGATAACAGATCATCGGCAATGCATACATTGCTAATCCCGATAGCTCGCGCCAGATTGCAGCGCCCTGCATTTTGATCTGTTGCAAACACTTGATAATTAGAATTCAATGCCAGCCTGGCAATCAATTGTCCAAGCAAGCCGAGTCCTACAACCCATACAATTTCGCCAAACTGCAGGTTCAAGCGCCGCAGGCTATGAATCGCAACGGCGCCCGGCCCAATAAATGCAGCAGGTTTCAACCACTTTTCAGAAGATAAACGAACACATAATGTTTCAGGAACGGAAAGCCGTTCGGCATGATACACATAAGGGCCGCCATAACAGGCGACATAGTCCCCTTTTTTCAGCGTAGTGACGCCTTCCCCCACCTCCATCACTTGTCCGGACGCACTGTAGCCGAGCTCGAAGCCGTTCGGTACGAGCGGATTGCGCAATAGCTGGAGCTCCGTACCTGGGCTGATCGCAGAATAGCGCACCTCAATCAGCACTCTGTTTGCTTGATCAAAACGCGGCTCATCCCCATTGGCTATCAACGGGCTTCCGTCGCTTACTACTATTTTTCTCATGCTGCCTCCTCCGCTTCCCATTATCTCTTTTTGGAATTAAGTTTATTTTTTCAAAAAATTATAAATAACTTGAGCCATCTCGGCTCGCGTAGCAGAGCTTTTGGGATGAAACTGCTTCTTCTCATTGCCATGAATAAGCCCAAGCTGATAGGCGACTAATACAGAATCGGCTGCCCATTCAGATATTTGGGACTGGTCCTCAAAAACGATTTCCAGCGGACTTTCGTCAGCGACGCTGCGATTAACCTTGTATGCTCTGACCAGCATCACTGCCATTTCCTCACGTGTTACCATTCGGTCAGGCTCGAAGATTGTTTCCGACACGCCCTTAATAATTCCGGCCTCCGCCAAAGCCGCAACGTCATCGGCGTACCAAGCAGCAGGATCAACATCGGCAAAGCCTGCTTTTTGTTGTACGGAGAGACCGAGTGTGCGATTCAGCAGCGCCGCCATTTCTGCGCGTGTTACCTGCCTGGCAGGCGCATAGTCAGCATCGCTGATTCCTTTAATAATATGCTTGGCAGATAACACCTTCACCGCCCGATAGGCCCAATGGGTAGGAGGAACATCGACAAACGACTTGTCATAAGTGAGCACGCCGTACAGACCGAGATCGCTTATCCTTGTTGTGAACGATGAAGGCTCCTTGCCAGCTTCACCTTTTCGGAACTCCAACTCGCTTTTATCCGAAATCCTGTAAATACCTGCAAGCGTTAAGTCTGCATTCCGATTCAGCATAAAAGTAATTTGCAGCGGCTGCTTCAGAAGTAACATCTTTATTTCTTCGCCGGTTTTCAAATCGATGATAGCAAGCTGTACTCGAATAATCTCTCCTTCTGACTTAATATTGGCCGCAGAAAGTTTAGAGGCTCTATTCATAAGAGCTGTTGCTTCATTTGCAGATAATGGAGCAGCCGTTAAGGAAATTCCCATATTCGCTATCTGCTCCATTTCAATTTGCTCTAAAATTACCTGCAAGGCTTCAGGGGAAATACTAATCATGGCATGGCCAATTGCAATATCCAGCTGATTGCCGCCTGCAGCCTCGGCCGCTTTTCCTCCCAGCAGCACGCCTGCTTTGCCCGCAGGGACCTCTAACGCAATCTTGCCATTTTTAGCCGTTCTAAGCAGGCTCTCGTCAACAATCATTAAATCAGGCCTGGGCGCAGAAGGAGCGACAGGGAATGACGCTGGCGGCTGTGAGGGCTGATCCCCGTCTGCCGGAAGCTTGAATAATAACTCGAGAGGCGCTTCAAGATCGCTGCTGCCCACATAGGCCGTATAATTTCCCTTCAGCGGATCAGCAATTGTAAATTGAAAGCTGTATGCCGCTTCCGAGCTGCTCGCCAGCTGATTAATATGCTCGATTTGGCCAGCAGGGTTCTTCACCAAAAGCGTTACCTGCTTGCCGGCAGACAGCACTGTACCTGTTACGCGGACTTGCTTGCCTGTCACTTCTACTTGTATCGTAGGCTGCAGTCCCTCCCCATATGCTGCAGCGACCGATATTCCGAATAATAGGCAGCAAATGATGATTGCTTTTCTTATCACAAGGTTTGCCTCCTCGTCTATTTATTCATTCACTGCAATATGAATTGGCTCGGATAATGGAATCATTCCGTCCAGGCTGTCCCAGACGAAGCATCTCACTTCGTACTGCCCTGTCTTGGGAAGCTTGATCAAGCCCGTTACTTCAACAGATTTGCCGCTGTCGAGCGATTGGCTGATTGCATTGTAAGAAACAAGCTGATTGGACGCTTTGTCATAAAGCCCCATAATCAGCGTCATTTGAGCCGATGAGGTGCTTCTCACTGTAGCTTTAACTGTTACTTTCGCTTCCTCCCCCAGCTTGAAGGACGTCTCCGGACTCAGCTTTACGATCTCAATGGGCAAATTGAGCACTGCAAGCCTATTCAGCAGGCGTGTTTTATTCGGACCGTCCGGCAGTACGTTCACTAGCGCCTTTGCTGCTTGAATATCGCGAGGCAGGAAGGTCGCCTCGGCCTGGACAACAGCGGCGCTTGCCGATGCATAACGGGCAGCCTCTGTTCCCGGCTCGATATCACTGGACGTAAAGTTCGAATAGATCAAGCCTTCGACATCCATCATGGAGCCAGTCGAGCTCAGTACAAAGTCTCTGCCTGAAATCGCGCTGTCCGAAACACCCGGTTTTATAGCAAATTGAAGGGTAACAAGCTCCGGTGCCCCTGCCAGCGGATTGCGCCGCTCTATCAAATCTGCAAAAATAGCATCCTGCGGATCGTCGACTGAAAATTCAACTTTTAAAAGGCCAGGCGTACTGTGATCGATCTCAACATTAGCTTTAGAGGATGCAGGCACGACAAAATCGGTATAATCTACCTTGGTTGCATCGTACAAAACTTCCATTGAACCGCTTACGTAATGGTTGGCCAGCGGCAGCTTGATCGCCGCAGTCATCTTATTTTTATTGGCAATATCCGTTATCAAATTAGCAGTAAATCTTCGCTCATACTGCCCCGTCTTATACTCATACACCCGGTCATAAACACTTCGCCTTATAGCTGCCAAAGAATCGGGAACTTTCTTCGGATCAAGCGGGCTAAAAGCATATGCTCCGTCTACAATCGGCATTGCAGCCATGTAATACGTATTAAAAGTAGACGTCATATAACCTAGCGATTCGCCGTAATTCAAATACTGAGCCAGCGTCCGGTAATCATCATATTCAATTTCCACAGACGCTCCTACTCGTTCAGCCAGCTTTGTAATTTCAGGGAAAATATTTTTTTTACTGGCATTGAAAGCAAAGCCCGGCTGAATCGAAGCGGCCGTAAAGCCCAAATCCCGCCATACGTAAGGAGAGCTTGGGCCGATGTACGGAATCCAGGTAAAGAAATAATCTTTATCCTTTAAATAATCCGCAGTGAACCGAATTGCATCGACCTCGCCTTCCGCTTCCAAAATCCGTTCGTGGTACCAATAGAAACTGTCCAGCGTTAAATTTTTATAGCCAGCCTGCTCGAAGCGCTTTATTACCTCATCGATATACCATTTAAAGGCAAGCTTTTTATTTTCCAAAGCAAGGCGGTTCATCTCAAGTTTGCCTTCTCTGGAGCCAGGATCATCCACCTGATCGGCAAAATCAGCCGGGAGGGTGCTTAGCTTGCTGCCGTCTCCATAAATATCGCCGAAATTCGAACTGCTAACAATCCAAGGAATCGACATATTGATTCTTACTTTTTTGTCGGTTCCAAGCTTGTCATTCACTTCCCCTGCCGCCCAGTCGATCGCCCCGAACTGCGTATCCTCTTTAAAAATAAAATCGAGATAAGCTAGCAGGTCCTGCTTGGTGACAAATTTGGCTGCTCCGTTGCCGTCAAAGCCTGACGGTGTAACCATCGCAACGACCGGGATAGCGAGTAAATCATTGAAATACCAGTCTTTTATATCCCCATGAATATCAAGATAACCAAGCATAGCCAGCGCCTTTTCTTTTGTCCAATCTGTAAAAGCTTTGTCAGCCTCTCTCATCGGACCCGAATACCATAGAAATTGATCCTCGATATTGGCGGCTTCCCCGGTTCCCGCTTCCGGCAGCCTGTCGAAATGAAGCCCGTCATGAACATCAGGCGGAATGATCGCGTTATCGATTACCCCATCGTGGCCTATCACTTCAATTTCATCCGCCCAGCCAAACGTATTAATAACAAATACGAGCTTTACGTATCTCGCTTGCACATTCAAGGGCGAGCCATCCAAATATTCATCAAGCTTATATATTTTGCGGTGCATCGAATTTCCGGCCGTATCGGCAAAATAAAGCGGAACATCCGGCTCGGCAATTCCGACATACCGGTAATCCGTGCCATCATTTGAAACATAATATCGGACATTGAGAGGCGGTACAATTCCGACACCGTTCGTTTGACCGAAGCCAATCTGAATCCGGTTTACTGTATGGATCTGTTCCAGATCGACAACGACCTCACGCTTCAGCTTGCGATAGAAAACGAACCAGTTGGATGTATCCTCCCAGTTTCCCAAATTGCCGTATTTACCGTCTGTCAGCATTCCTCCCTTCGATAAATCCGTCGTTTCTTTTCCGTATGCGCCAATGCCGGCGATTTTATCAAATACATCATCAGGCTGAGTAATCGTTACAGCTTTGTTAAGCGCCAAATTAACAGGCTCCGCCTCATTCACCGTGCTTTCCTCGCCTGCATCAGCGTTCGCGTATGCCTGCATGGGGAATACACTGCCTAACATTGCCGCCAAAATACAAACAATAAGAGCCTTATAAGTTCTTGCTTTCCTATTCATTCCTAATCCTCCTCGAAAGTTAGATTAAACAAAAGCCAATTCAAAGCCCGTTTGCAGCTCCAATATTTCGAATGCTTCGCCATCTGCGAAAGGGACTGATATATGCGCCCTGATCCGCTTCAGCTCTGGGATCGCAACTATTTCAGCAAGCCCTCCCTTCTGCCCCTTCATCCATCTTCCGCGGAACGGAGTATCCCTCTCGCCGCCTTCCATAGCATCTGCACCAAGCGGCAGCGGATACAAGGTTTGGATAATATCCGATTCCGTCTTATGCACAACTCCTTTGGAAAGTACAAGCGAATCACGCAGGTGAAGCTTCATCAACCCGCCGTCTTGCGTAACCTGCTGAGTAGGATATATGGAAGATTGATCAAAGCCTTGAGGCCGTATTTTGGCAAAAGCGCAGCTCTTACCCGGATTAAAGGCAGCTTCGTCATTTTCAATCCAAATGGCAGACTCCTTTTCATCAACCCGAACGATGCGCATCCAGCGCTCTGCGCTGCCGTTTTTTTCGTACTTTCCGTATCGCATCGACTCTGCACACAAGCAGGTACCGTCCATTACCTCGCCGCCGGCATCCAAACGCATCCACGCGCTTCGTCCCCGGATAAGCCAATCCTGGCCGCGCACACTTACCGTAATCGCTTGCCAGCTCGGGCTGTATACCCAATAATCTGTACAGCCGTCCGCCAGCTGCACTTCAATAGCCGTTACAATTGTACCCGCAGCTTGGAGCCCGCTTACCTGACTGACGCATTCCTTGGCTTGTGCCGCATCCGCATCCGATGCGTAAAACACAGCAGCATACAGCTTCTTCGCTTGACTGCTTCGCTGAATCAGAATAGGATGCTGAGCCGCTCCATCCAAGCTTGGACAGCTTCCCGTAAATATGCGGTCGCCCGACTCGCATAGCCCGATCCACCTCAGCTTTGTTCCGCTCTTTGCCGCCCAGCTAGCCTCTACGAATCGTTCAGCCCCCTCGTACTCCTTCACACCATAAATAAAGCCGTAACCGTTATTCGGCTCCGGAGTCCACAATCTCGCCTCTTCCCCTTCAAGCAGCTCGGAAAAAGTCTCCCCTGTAGTCAGCCGCTCGCCTAAGCTTAACCCCGGCTTATCATAATACAGCTTTTGCTGCGAATCGACGCCAGCCAGTGTCCAATGCAAAGCGGGCTTCTCTACTGTTCCGCGAAGCTGAAGCGTACTTTCCTCATGGAATGCGTGAAACGCATAATCCGTCGTCTCGGCGCCCTCTACATAAAAAAAGTCGACGACATAGGATTGGCCGTTAGTTAAGGAAGCAACAGCGAGCATTCGCCTGTAATCGTCAATGCCGTACAGGCGAGGCGCGCGGCCTTCCATCGCGCTTACCTGCTTCTCCTGCTGCAACCAGGTAAATTCCCCGCCGGCAAACGGCTTGAAGAGCTGCCCTGAACGCAGCATCGAATCGCCATTAACGACTACCGTATTATGCGCTATCGCTTTGCTGCCCCAGCCCAAATGCGCATTCGTGCCGTATATGCCGTAGCCGATATCTGCCGAAATTTCCTTGCCGCAATCATAAAACTGGCAGGCCAGCACATCATCATGGGCATGGGTTAAATTCGGCCCCAGGCGCATGAATACGGCAGCATCCTCCGCCCCTCGAATAATGCCGATGCCCGCTTGCCCCATAAGCGTAGTATGCTTCGGCAATGCATATTCAGTTTTCGGCAAAGCTGCCGCCTCCTGCGGATGGCGGAAGAACAAGTCGATCCCCCTGATTCCAAGCCGCTCCTGAATCGACGGATAGACCTGAAGCATAATCTTGCGAGCTCTATCTCGCAGTTCGTTGGAAGGAGCGAATTGATAGAAATAAAGAGCGGCTCTGTACGCTTCCAGCAATAATTCGGGATTAGCTGTCCGTCCTACGAAGCTGTCCTTGCCCCAATCGCCATAGGAGGGCAGATGGCCATGACAAAGCATGTCCAGCGGATTTTCCACAGCAAAACGAAAAAATCTGTCACATGCAAAAGGGTGAAAAGCTTCCAGCTGCTCTTTCGTTGATGCCCGCAGCGCTAGTAAAGCAATATCAAGAAAAATCGTGCCGGTAAACAGCGAATAGCCGTATGAGCCTTCATAATACATGCCGTCACGGCCAAGCGCATTGTAGAAATATGCTTCAACTGCAGTACGCCCCCACTCGCAGTAATCATCGCGGCCAAGCGCCAGCCCTACCGCAAGCATGGCGCGGACGCCATCCGACTCATGATTTTGCAGATTGGTCAGATTGCCATCCTTCAGGTCGTAATAAGGGCCTCCGGGTTCAGTCAGCATATAATCATTCAGCATAGCTTCAATATTGCTGCGTATTGTTCCGCCTAAGCCCAAACGCTCTAATGCCGGTGAAGGCACATCCAATAGTCCGTTTAACCCGCCGAGCCAGTCATAGGCCTGTGCCAAAAACAGTTTAATGCGGTGCACGATGCTGGTCAGCATATGCAATCTTCCGATTTCAAACTCGCTGCCGAACGCCGTAAAATCTCTTGGGCCGATTGAGTCTTCATTAATAGCGGCAAAAGCATCTAAAATAACGATTGCCCTTTCGGCATAAAGCGCATCGCCTGTCAGCATATAAAGATAGGTCAGCTTTGTAACTAGCCCTTCATGGTTTCTGACGCCGCCAAGCAGCTCTCCCGCATAATAGAAATTCCACATGCCTATCAAATAGTAAGCCTTCGAGCCGATTTCCAATCCAGCGCCTGAATCCGGAAAAGCATCGCTCGGCATAACCGCTCGGCAGCTTGGACATGTGATTTTTTTGGCAGGCAGCTCATTAATAGACGAAAACATGCCGTGCTGCTTTGCCGGCTCCATAGGGAAGGCAGTGCCGCAAGCCGGACAGCCCGATATGCCGTATGCGAATACCTCATCCTTCATGCCGAGCACGCAAGCGTAAATCTGCTCCTCGCTAATCTCCAGCCACTGCTCACATTGCCGCTTCCACTGTTCAAATGCCTGCCGCGCCCAAGCAAACTGCTTCAAATTTTGCCTCGCAAGCTCGATATTGCTTGGTTCCAGATATAGGCCGATATTCGGCTTTACGTTCATCCTGTGCACCTCCTATCCTTTTAGCGATCCTATCATGACGCCCTTCACAAAATATTTCTGTATGAAAGGATAGACGAGCAAGATCGGTGTTGTCGCGACCATAATCGTTGCCGCACGGATAATATCCGGCGTAACTACACTGTTAGCTTTCGTAGGATCATACGTATCGTATTGCTGAAACTGCGGTGAGCCTTCAATAATGATTTTTCGCAGCACGTTGCCAAGCACCGTCTTCTCCGGACTGCTTATATACAGCAGCGAATCGAACCAGGCGTTCCAATGGGCAACCGCATACCATAGCGATATCGTAGCAATAATGGGCATAGACACGGGAAGCACGATGCTAAATAGGACGCGAATATCTGTAGCCCCGTCAATTTTAGCGGACTCCTCAATTTCCTCCGGCATAGCCATAAAGAAGTTACGAACGATAATCATCGTAAAGGCAGCGATCAAGCCCGGCAAAATTAATGAAAACCGGTTATCGAGCAGCCCCAACTCCTTGATGAGCAAATAGTTAGGGATTAATCCGCCGCTGAAAAACATCGTAAAAACGACTAAAGACGTATATAGATTACGGTTCGGCAAATATTTTTTGGACAGCGGATAGGCGCAAAGCACCGAAAATATAACATTAAGCGCTGTGCCGATTACCGTACGAAAAATCGTATTGTAATACCCGGTCCAAATCAGCTTGTTGGCAAAGACAAGTTCATAGGCCGCAAGCGTCGTTTCCTTTGGCCACAGCTTCAACCCGTACTGGTTGGCAGCAGCGGGTGTGCTGAAGGATACGACAATAATATTAATGAATGGATATACTGCCGAAAAAGCGAACAGAGAAAGAAAGATAATATTGGCGATATCAAATGCTTTCTCTCCAGCCGATTTTTTTCCTATAGTCATGGACATAGCTATGCTCCTTACCAGATTCCGTATTCGCTGAAGCGCTTGACGATAAAGTTAGTGACGAGAATTAAAACAAAGGCAATAACCGTTGTGAACAAGCCTGCCGCTGTTGCCAGACCGTACTCCATCTCGCCGATTCCGATCCGATAGGTATAGGTGCTCAGAACGTCCCCAACCTCATACACGGATGAATTGTAGAAATTGAAGATTTGGTCAAAATCGTCATTAATAATTCCGCCTACCGCGAATATGAACATGATCGTAATAACTGGCAAAAGAGATGGCAGCGTCACATGCAGCATCTGTCTCCAGCGGCTTGCGCCGTCAACAACCGCCGCTTCGTATAAGGTCGGATCAATGTTGCTAAGGGCAGCCAGATATATAATTGAGCCCCAGCCGACCGTTTTCCAAACCTCAGTGCTGACCAGAAGCGTTCGAAACCAATCCCTGTCTCCAAAGAAAAATATCGGATCGCCGCCCAAGCTCGATATGAAATAATTGATGACACCGCGGGTTGGCGAGAAAATTTCAAGAAAAACGCCAGCCAATACGACCCATGATAAAAAATGCGGCAAATAGCTCAAGGTTTGAACGACTCTTTTAAAAATAATGACCCTTAGCTCATTTAATAGAATCGCCAGCACAATCGGAGCCGGAAATCCGAAAATCAGCTTATAAAAGCTAATAATCATCGTATTGCGAAAAGCGCGCGGGAAATCTCTCCCTGCGAACAGCTCCCTAAAATTGTCCAGCCCGTTCCACGGGCTTCCGAATATGCCATGTACAATTTTGTACTCCTTAAACGCAAGAGCAATTCCATAGATAGGAAAGTATTTAAAAATTAAAAAATAGAGCAGGCATGGCAGCAGCATATAGAACAAATAGCGGTTTTTCCAGTAAGACTTCAGCCATACTTTCAATCTTGACGGTTGCGGAGGCATACTTTTCATCTCGTTTGCATGCACGTTCTCTCTTCTCCTCCTTATAGAACGAGAAAGGCGACCTATTAACCTTTCGCCTTTCTCGCTTTTCAACTACTCACTTCAAGGACTGCTTCCATTCATTCGCTTCTTTCGTCAGCTGATCGCCGCCTTCATTTTTCCACTGCTCAACGAATTTATCGAATTCATCCAGCGGCTTGTCGCCGTTAATAATCGCGGTAAACGTATCCTGCTGGAACTTCACTAAATTGCTGTAATACTTGGATTCAGAAGGCAGCGGTGATTTGACCACATTGGCGATCGAGCCGTCCGGATACAGGAACAGCGATCTCGTCTTCTCCACTTCAGCAGGGTCCTGCCACTTGCTTAAAAACTCAGGATTGGCAAATGGCGTGAACGTAATATGCAAGCCAAGCTTTGCCTGCTCATCGGTTTTACTGAACTGCTCCTTCATCCTAGGCATCAAGCCGTCCATATCGTAGGTCTCACCCAACGTGCCGAATTTAACTTTCATAAATAGATCGTAATCCCCGTAGATTGCATCCCATATCTGCATAATACGATGCTTCACCTCTGGGTCTTTAGCTTCTTTGCCGAAGGCCATATAAGTCGAGCCCGTCATACCAGGCGCCGGTACTCCGGCCTTGCCGTCCGGTCCTTTCACTGGCTTGCCGTATGCGATAACAGCATTCGGATTCGTCTCGGCCATCAGCTTCGGATTGTCCCCGCCAGGGAAATTTTTGTCCGGGTTGGCCGGAGCCCAATGATAATAAGCACCATGGCTGGAAAGGCCGATTTTACCGTTTACAAAGTCATGCGATACCGCCCAATATCCGCCCTGGTTTTCTCCGTTAGGCAGCACCCACTCCGGGCTGATCAAATCATCCTTCTTCATCTGTCTCAGCACCTCAAGCGCTTTTTTCGCTTCAGGCGTTATGCCGCTCCATACGATTTCGCCATCGCGCTCTGTCCAAAATTCCGGATAAATGCCAAACGCTCCATATACCATTTGCATGCCTGTCTTGGACATGCCGTACGTATCCTTTTTCCCATTGTTGTCAGGATCGCCGTTGCGGAACTTCGTCATCGCATCAATTAACTCGTCTAACGTTTCGGGAACTTTAGAAATGCCGACTTTATCGAGCCAATCTTTTCTCCATGCCACAGCCCAGCCATACACGCCGTCCGTATTCAAGCTAGGTATACCCATATATTCGCCGTTACGCTTTACGTAAGTCCATGATTCAGGATTGTACTTATCTACAAGCGCCTTATAATTCGGCATATACGTATTCAGCTCTTCCTCGGTATACGTCACGGCTACCTCTTGATCAATAAACTTCGCCAGATCGGCTCCGTTATATACAGTCATAAAGTCCGGGAATTGTCCGCTCGCCATCTTTGTGCCAAGCAGCTCTTCACGCTTCGTTGCATCCATGTACCAAATGTTGAATTTTACATTGAACTTTTCCTCAAGCAGCTTCTTGCTTTCCGAATTGTCATCCACCGGCCCGTACTGATACGTCAGCCAGTTTAATGTAATTTCCTTGGCGCCTTCCGGCTCTGGCGAAGACGATTCGGTGGGAGCTGACGGCGATACAGAAGGCGAGCTTTGTCCACCGTTCCCATTATTGCTGGAGCACCCTGCAAGACTTACTGCCGCTACGATAACTGCCAATAACCCTGTGTAAAGAAATTTTTTAAACTTTAGCCTGTTCATGTCCTTACCCCCATCATCCATAATGTAAGCGCTGACAATTATTTGCTGAAACGAAGCTGATATACCTCGGTAATATTGTTTGCCTTTTTCAGCGGCACCCCCTTGTTAAGCGATTCATTTGTAGTGTAGAATATAACTTATAAAATACATCACATCTAATTAGTTGATGTATAATTTCAATTCCATCATACAAATAAGTGTATTTAGTGTCAATCGTTTCATGTACACTACAATGCATCAGTTGAAATACATCAGTTGAAATACATCAGGATAGACATGTTTTTTCTCGTTCGCACATTTCATTCGTACATTACATTATTTTTCTGATGTATGAAAAAGGAGCTTATACGATGACAACAACTTCCAAACGGAAGCCGTTTCAGGAACGCCTGGACTCTTTTGTCCAAAAGCTGCGCGAGCAGATTATGGACGGCGTTTATCCTCCGGGCTCATTTTTGCCCCCGGAAATGAAGTTAGCCGAGCTGTATCAGTTGAGCAATAAATCTGTCCGCAAAGGGCTGGATACACTCGTAGACGAAGGGCTGATCGTCAAGATCAACCGGGTCGGCAATAAAGTAACTGGCACCGGCTCCAAGGAGCGCATCGTGCTGACGCTTGGCTGCAGCCCTTCAATAGAGCGCGACTTCGCTTTGCAGCAGCTGTTAGCTGATTTCCATGCACAGTTTCCGACAATTCAAGTGAAAACCATCCCCATTTCCTCTGGGCATCCGACTGTTGGAAATCATAACATAAGCACGTTCAAAAACTTTTTGGAGAATGGGATCGTAGACGTACTGTCCTTGAACCCCATGTACTTTGGGGAATTTGTCGAAAATAATTGCCTCGAGCTGCTTGAGCCTGTTGAGCAGCAGCCGGACATTTATCCATTTTTACAAAAGCCCTTCAGCTATGAGGACAAGCTTTATGTACAGCCAGTCGTTTTCTCGCCTATGGTGCTTTGCTACAATAAGGAGCATTTTCGCAAAATGGAGCTGCCGGAACCTGACAGCAGCTGGAGCTGGAGCGATGTGGTGCAATCTGCGGAGAAGCTGGCGATTCCCGGACAACGCCATGGGCTGTACTTCCATTTGCTGTCCGAAAACCGCTGGCCTCTTTTCATGCTGCAAAGCGGCATGACCTTTCAGCCTGCTGGGGAAGGGGAAACATGCGAGCTGGCAGGGACAAAGCTGCTGGATAATATAAAACAGGTGAAGCAGCTCGTCAATAACAGAACTATTTTTCCGGGGTACTTAATTGAAAGCAATGACGACGTCAACCAATTGTTTGTTGAGGATCGCGTATCTATTATTATTTCAAGCTATTTGAATTTGAATGAATTCAAGCATACCAATATTCAATTCGACGTTGCTCCATTGCCTTATACCGATTATCCAGCGACACTTTTAATTATCGTTGGCTTGGCTATTAACGCCAACTCGCCCAATAAGCATGCAGCCAATTTGCTGCTGCGTTATTTCGCCACCCGCAGAGCACAGCAAAAAATAAGAGAGTATACGTTGAGCATTCCTGCTTATAAGCCGATCGCTGAGCAGACTGGCCAGGACAGCAAATCACTTAACCGCCCGTCACACTATGCCATGTTTCGCGAGCATTTGCGCTCAGCGCGGGTGCAGCGAGATCTCGGCTTAACCGACGTGCATTTCTACGCGCTGCGCAGCCTGCTCAAAAAGTACTGGTCCGACATGATCGACGAAGACACATTGTGCAAGGAAGCGCGTCAGCAATTAAAAGGTTATGTGCTGAAATAAAGTTGATGTGCTCAACTTGGTGGATATGTGCTGAGTGAATGCTGATGTGCACACTTTGGTAGTAATTTGCTGATGAATGCGATGTGCATACTTTGGGAGTTATTTGCTGATGAAAGCGATGTGCATACTTTGGCGGTTATTTGCAGATGAATGCGATGTGCATACTTTGGCGGTTATTTGCAGATGAATGCGTACTTGCTGATGGTTTTTTCGCCCGTTACCGCCTTTCTCACCTCTTCTTGCTTTCTAACGAAGATTAGAAGCGTTAAAGGACTAAAATAAGCTGTTTGGAAATTGTAACGAATCGTACGTGCGCTATCTGTGAACAAACTACTGTTTTAGGCGTCTTTAAGCATCAATAAGATCGTTTATCTTCGTTAGATTTTAAAAAGTGGCTTTTTCGGCCGAATAACGCTTCCTCGATTCGTTAGAAATTGAGAATGGCTTAAAGGTGTAAAAAACGCCCGGACTTTTGTCCGGGCGTGTTGAGAAACCTCAATAGATAACAACGGCAAACTCATTGGTTTGCCTGCATTACGTGCATGGTGGCGAGGCGTTGTGTCTAAGTACATTTCATGTATCTAGTTCCTTCATTCCCCCCATTTCCCTTGCATCTAAAGGGATTTCCTGCATCTAGTTTTATCAAAATAGCTTAATTTCTTTAATTTTAGAGAATCTAGCTGCATGTTTTGCATCTAAAGGTGCCAAATAGCCAAAAAAGAGCAAAACTAACTACAGAAAATACAGTTAGGCATATGGACGGTCTTCCTGCAGATGCTGCGGCTAACAACTCTGCTGTCTTACTCCAGAAATTGCAATCGACTCCCTCTAGAAACCCGTACTACGACAACCCAATCGGCACCATGTACATGCCTGCATCCGCATCATTTTTGATGATAACCTCTACGCCATAGAGTGACTTTACTGTTTCTGCTGTAATGACGTCCTGCGGCGCGCCCATAGCGAGAATGCGGCCATTTTTCATCGCGATTATACAATCGCTATAACGGATAGACTGATTCATGTCATGCAGCACCATCACAATCGTCATCCCGTGCTGTTCATTGAGCGATTTAACCAGCTCCAGCACTTCGTATTGATAGTATATATCGAGATAAGTAGTAGGCTCATCCAAAAAAAGATAAGGCGTGCTCTGAGCCAGGGCAACCGCAATCCATACCCGCTGCTTCTCGCCCCCGGATAAAGCTGCAATGCTCGCCTTCCGCTTGCCCAGCAAATTGGTACGCGCCAGCGCCTGCTCCACGGCCTCAGCATCCTGCTCTGACTGCTGCGCAAACATTTGGCGATGCGGAATTCTGCCGTAGCTGACCAGCTTCTCCACCGTCAAATCAGCTGGCGCCGAGTTATGCTGGTGCACGATCGCCAGCCTCCTGGCAAGCTCCTTTGGCCGGAAATCGGTCAGCACCTTTCCATCCAGTGTAACTTGGCCCGCGTCGGGCACTGCATGATTAGACATAATATCGAGCAGCGTCGATTTGCCGCTGCCGTTAGGCCCAATAATGGTCGTAACTTTGCCCAGCTCTATGGAACCCGTAACGTCATGCAGCGTTTTAATTTTGCCCGAATACGAAAAGCTTATATTGTTAATTTCCATAACGATCACTTCTTCTCAGCAAAAATATTAAGAAGGGCCCGCCAATAATAGCTATAATGACTGAAGCCGGGATTTCATGAGGCGGCATAAGCGTGCGTCCCAGCGTATCGGCCAGCAGAATAAGCAACGCTCCCGCCATAGCGGAAAAAGGAATCAACGCTTTATAGTTTGAGCCAACCAGCAGCCTGCCAATATGCGGTACAAGCAAGCCGACAAAGGTGAATATGCCAGCTACAGCAGTCGCGATTGAAGCAAGCAGAACCGCGGCTAGCGATATGATCCAGCGCAGCAGATTAACGCGTATGCCTAGGCTTTTCGCTGTTTTCTCTTCCAGCAGCAAATAGTTGCACCACCCCGCGACGAATAACGAAAGAATAAGCCCGATGGAACCAAATAATACGATGCTGTCCACATCGGTCCATTTCTTCATAGCGAGCGATGCTGTTAAATTTTGGCTCATCGAGATAACCATCGCATTTCCACCGAACCCAAGCGTCTGGCCCAGCCCTGTAAATAAAGCATTGATAGCTATACCCGTTAAAATCATACGCAGCGGATTAAGCCCGGATTTCCAAGAGAGTGTATACACTAAAATAAAAGCCAGCATCCCGCCTAAAAACGCAAACAGCGGCGCAAAAAAGAATACGGCCGGAAATATAGATACTGCAAGCAGAGACACAAACCCGGCGCCTGCCGAGACACCGATAATGCCGGGCTCGGCAAGCGGGTTGCGCATGACGGCTTGCAGCAATACACCGGAAACAGACAAGCATGCACCTGCAAATAGGGCAATTATAATACGCGGGAAGCGCAAATCCTTAATAATGGCCATCTGATCGTTATCGCCGCCGAACAAGCCCCCAATAAACTCTATAACACTAACCTTGATGCTGCCTGTCATGCCAGAGTATATCGTTACGATAACTAGCAGCAAGGCTACACTAACAAAACTGATCGTTGTTTTATTCATTGCTCTGTGACGCCCTTCATCTGATTCATAATCATTCCGGATACAGCATCTGCTGCAGCTGATCAAGCGCTTCAGCCGCTGCCAAATTGCCTGTTGTGCCGAATAGCGTTTCTTCCAGATCATATACTCTGCCATTTTTCACAGCGTTGAAATGCTTCCAGATGTTATTCGTGCGGAACTCCTCATCAAACATTTGAATAACCTCATCTGGCATACCATGAGCAGCCCGCAAAATAATATCGGGATTCGCCTGCTGCAAATACTCTGTATTGGAAGCAAGAAACTCCACTTTTTCTCCTGAAATAACGTTTGTGCCGCCGCTGCGCTTCACCAAATCGCCAATATAGGAATGCTCAGTTGCTACCAAGTAGCTTCCTGGAATGCCGAGCAGAATCAAGACCGTTGGCGATGGCTTGCCTTCAACCTTTTTGTCTATTTCAGCAAGCTTATTGTCGAAGCTTTGCACGATTGCATTAGCCTGCACGGTACGGTTATATTTCTCGCCTATCGCTTTAATTTCAGACAGCATCGAATCGAGGCTCGTAAAATCGAGATAACTCGTCGTAATACTACGCTGCTCAAACAATGACTTCAAATCGTATTCCAAAGTAGTAACAGACATTATTTCTGTAGGCTTCAGCGACAACAGCAATTCCATATCCGGACTCATCGGATTGCCTATTTCTTGAACACCCTTATAGCGCTCCGGCAGATCCTTATAACTCGATGGAATTCCTACTAAATCGATTTCAAGCGCATCCATAATTTCAGTAATGGCAACCGTTGTAGCGACAATCCGATCGCCCTCCGGCTGGACTGCTTGCTGTACTGGCTTGCTTTCCGGAGAATTGCTTTCTGCCGGCTTGCTCTCTCCCGCACAGCCTGACAGCAGTATTAACAGGCTTATCATGCCGATAAATTTTTTCATAATTCATAACTCCTCTTGCAGCGCTTGCTTGCAGCGGCTTAATAATCTATTGCCGCTGCTTGCTGTTTCGATATTTCATAAGCACTAGCGCAGCGGCCAGCACGATCAAAATAACTGCGACTGAAATATATATACCGACAGCCGACTTGCTTTCTTCAGACTGCTGGGTGCTCGATTCTGCAGCGCTCGTTCCGCCTGCCGCGGCTGCCTCATTATCGGTTCCGGTTTGCGAACCGCGTTGCTCCGTATCCGCAACTTCCTGTACTACGGTATCCTCCGAGCTTTCATTACCGGTTGCGCCTTGTGCACTCGTGCTTTCCGGCGTCTTTTGCGGCTCTTGACCGTCCGTTTGTCCTGCCCCAGCTTCGTTCTTCACCTCGGCGCTTGGCGACGGAGATGCCGTTTCTTGCGGCTTTGCTGACGGCTTTGCCGTCTCTGCCGGCGCTTTCGTCGCTTCTGCCTGCGGCTGCTTGGACCCAGGCACAGGCGGAGCTGTCGTTGCCTTTGAATCCGTAGTTGGTTTGGATTCATTATGTTTTGAATCTGTCACAGGTGGCTTCGTCTGTTCGGCAGCTGCTTTTTTCTCAGTAAGCTTGCTGTAGTCAAACTTAAAGCGGATATCGTACTTATTGTCATATTCGAAGCCCGGTATTCCTGTAACGACAATATGAAGCTTGGCAGGCAGGGGCTGCTCAATATCCGTTATTTTAAACGTCACGACCCTCGTTTCCTTCTCGGTATCTTCGCTGAGCTTCGTCACGTCTGCGTAAGAACTTCCGGACGCCACTTTGAATTCCTTCCACCAGGTGCTGTTTTTCAACGTTACGATAGCATGAAGCTCACCTTTTTCCACCTTGATTTTGGCTGGTGTAACCATATATTCATTTGTAGCTGAAGTTTCATTGCCGGAGCTTTTTAATACTTCAAACGGAACGGAATACTCGCCGTCCTCAAACTGTCGGGCAGCAAATGCACCCTGCGGAAAAGCCGCCGCTGCTGCTATAACGATATACAAAAACAATAAAGCCAGTCGTTTATTAATCCTTTTCATTATCACATCTCCATTAAAAAGTAAGCCATTCTAGTGCACATGAAAGTCCATGCATAAGCATGCCAACACCGGCAACACGAAAATTCATGCTGCCGGTGCAGTTGGCCTTCTATTTAATCGTCTCTAGCAGCTGATAAATCATTTTCGAAGCTTGAGCGCGAGTCGCAATATCCTTTGGTGCGAATACAGTTTTTCCGTTAACAACCTTGCCATCAATAATGCCTAACCCTACAGCAAGCTCAACGTTGTTTTTCGCATAATCTTGAATAGCTGCGCTGTCAGCAAAATCCAGGCTGCCTTGAACATCCTTCAGCAAATCAGCATTTACTTTTTCAATTGCTCTCACAATCATCGTTACCATTTGCTCGCGAGAAATAGCATCGCTTGGCTTAAAGCTGGAGTTGCTTCCTTGAACGATACCAGCGCGATGTGCAGCTTCGATTTCTAATACTGCCCAATCCAGCTTCTCTGTCACATCGGCAAATGCGCCCTCGTAAGAAGTGGTCGGAAGCTCTAGCACTCTAGCAAGCATAACTGTAAATTGCGCTCTAGTAATCGCTGTATCCGGGCTGAATTTAGTGTCGGACAACCCTTTAATTTTACCTTGCGAAGCAAGCGACACGATATACTCTTTTGCCCAGGAGGAATCAATATCTTCAAAAGCAACCTCTACTGGCGCTTTTACTTCTTTTACACTTTTTGCATCAAAAGAAAGTCTAATCATATGATTGCCTGTATAATCCTGTGCTGCTACATATACTTGAACCTTGGCATTTACGATCGCTGAAAAGTTTTCTACCTCAAAGGATACAACTCTTGTATTGGCAGCTTCATCCACACTTACTACAGTGCTGTCAACAAGCTCACCTGCTTTTTCTACCTGGAACTGTTTAATTTGTTCATTGTTTGTCAACGTGAAAGCCACAATATTTTTTCCATCTTTAACGGTAAGTGAAGCTGGTGCTGCAATATATCTGCCCATGGAGGAAGCCTTATCCTCTTTTTCATGCAAAGCTTCAAAATTGATTGTATATTCGCCATCCTTCAACGCCGGCTTAGCTGGAGTTTCTCCATTGCCGTTCTCGCCGTCTTCCTTGCCTGTCTCTTCGCCCTTGTCTTCACCAGTAAATTTCAAACGAATATCATAGCTGTTATCGTAAGAGCCAACGCCTGGAACGCCCGTTACGATGATATGAATTTTGGCATTCAGCACTTGATTGATATCCGGAACTGCAAATTTAACTGTACGTGTATCGGCAGCCTCGTCTGAGCTCAGCACCTCAACGTCTACAAAGTTATTATCCTCGAAGGAGCCTGGTTGGGTCTCTTGCACTTTAAATGACTCCCACCATTTGCTGCTTTTCAGTGTAGCTACAACGTAGGATTTGCCGTCTTCAACGATCCATTTTGCCGCACTGTCTATGTATTGACCTGTAGCAGAAGCCTCATCGCTCTTATCCTTAAGAACAGCCAATGTAATAGCCGTCTCTCCATCTGCCGCCTTGCTGTCAGCTGCCCCAGCTTGAAGCACAGGCAAAGCTATAAATAATGCTAGAAATGCAGTTAAAAATATTGTGATTTGCTTTTTCATGAACGTTTCTCCTTTTTTGTATGCGATATTTGCTTTTGATTTTTTAAAGCTAATTGCCCGTCCGCCGCTTGCGTAAAACAATCATGACTGCGGCTATAACGACGCCCCCCACTACTGCAGCTAATGCCATCGCAGTGTAATTTGTTGAGCCTGGCGGTTTTGAAAGGCTTGAAATCGATTGTGTCAAATCAGCTGCTTCAATCGTCGAGCTGTCAAATTGAAACTTTACCGTATACTTATGGTTATAATTCAAAGAGTCGATTTGAATATGCATTTGCATCAACACCGGCTCTGCTAAATTATCGCCGGCTTTAAAGGTTACAAGCCGCGAATCATTTTCCCTATCCTCACTAATGATTACTACATCCGTGAAAGCTTCTCCATCAGCAGCCTGCAGCGTTTTAACCCACTCGCTATGCGTCACATTCAGCTCAATATACTTTTTGCCGCCTTTAACAAACAAGGCCGCTTTCTTCTGGAAATAATCATTCGCGATCGATACAGAATCACTATCCGCTTGCAATACGGTATAATCGATCAAATATGACCCGTCTTTAAGATCAGAAGCCGCCTCAACCTTTGTAAAAAGCACCGCAGCTGCTATAAGGCAGATGACGGCTGCCAATATCACATTAGCTGGCTTCCTTGCACGAACTGACAACTACTTTTTCACCTCTCTCGCCTAAAATGTAATGAATAGCAGAAGAACACTATAAGCTCTTAAACTTATAAATTCTTATATTTTAATGAATCTTAAATTATATTGAGAATCATTCTTAGTTGCTTCAAATATAATAACTTATTGTTACTATTAATTGTATAGATACTTGAAAGCGTCACAAACCTGTCACAAAATTTTAGAAACTTCGTGAACAACTGCTGCATATAAAGAAAAACGCCATTTTTATCAGTGTTTGAAACGAAAAAAGGCGGTGCAAGATATGAATCTTGCCCGCCATTGGGAGAAGCCTTTATTAAGAAGAAATCATTATTTTTGCTTATCTACTTTATCCTTGCTATTAACTCTATCCTCATGTTCTTTCTCGTATTCAAGCTCTATCTTTTTGCCGCTAGAAAACTTAATTTCCAACTCGACCTCAGTCAAATCAGCTTCCTGTACCTCAAAATGCTTCAGCACCGCCTGCAAAGCATCTGCCTTGCTCATACCATCCGTCCATGCAGCCTGTTCAAACAGTTTGGCAAAAGACTTCTCAGCTGCTTCAGCGGAAAGCTTCTCAGAGCCGCGCTCTATCAGGGACTTGGATTTGCCATCGTCGAAGCTGTACTCAGCTTTAATCTTCAGTCCGTCTTTCAGCTTCAATTCAAGCTCAAACTCTTTAATGCCATATTTCGCTTCTTCTTTATTTGATTCTTGCTTATGCTTGGAGTCAATTTTGACTTTGCTGCCATTCGAAAACTTCACTTCAGCCTCAAGCCGCTCATAGCTGCCGTCCTTTACACCCAGTGCCTGCAAAATTTGAGCCTGAATTTCTTCTTTAGACAATTGAGGCGTTAAATTTGCTTCCTTTAGGAAGGTTTTCAGCTCCTCGACAGCTGCAGCGCCTTTCAGCTTTTCTTTCTTGCCATTGCTCCACATTTCAATTTCTGCTTTTACTTTTCCTTTATTGCTCTTGTACTCCAGCTCGATGCCGGTTTTGCGGTCATTGACAAGCTTTATTTCAAGCTCATTAATTCCTGCTGCCGCCTCGTCTGCATATTCTTTACTAATAATGCTGGCCTTCCATATTACACCATTCTTGCTCATTAGCACTACGTTGTCGCCTGCAAGTATTCCTGCTGCTGTAATAAAACGATCATGGAATGCTACAGGAAAGTCTGCTGCAATTGTATAAGTCAGCGTATCGCCGTTGAAGCTTTTTACAACCATTTTAATAAGCTTATTATTCGTACTGTCAGCTTCCACACTTACAACTTTTCCTGTTACCGTTACAGAACCGTCTTGCTCCTGCAGGTTTTCACCAGTACGCTCCAGCAAAGAAGCAAGCTCTGCGCGTGTCACACTGCGTTGCGGCTTGAACGTTTCATCCGGATAACCGGAAATAATGCCTTGCTTAACTGCTACATTCACATATCCGATCGAACCCGCCGGAATTGCCTTCACATCTTTGAAATCCGGCTCTACCGACATAAGCGCAAGCGCCTCTTCCTGAAGTCCAAGCGCTTTTACTAATAAAGAAGAAACCCATACGCGGCTAGCCGGCTTTTCCGGGTCCAGCTTGCTCTCGGACGTATCGAACAAGCCTTTTTCAAGCGCAACGATAATGTATCCTCTTGCCCATTTGTACTGTTTATCGATCTTCTGCGCATCGGCAAATAGCAGCTTTCCGCCTTCGGTTTTAGCCTTCGCTTGCTCCTCCAGCCCCATCAGGCGAACAGCTGTCACGACAGCTTCAATACGGCTGACAGGCTTATTAGGACGGAAGCTGCCATCCTCGTATCCGGACAATATTTGTTTATACTTCATAAAGCCAATGGCTTGATTAGCCCAGCTTGCCTCAGCAGAATCGCTGAATTCAAATATAATTTCATCCCTTTGCTGCTCATTCTCTTCTGCTGTCTGCTCCTGCGCAAAGCTATGCCCTGCAAAGGAAAGCATTAGCACCATGCAAATCATCAGCTTTGTCAGTAGACGCATTTTTTTCATGTTGACATCATCTCCTCTATTGTTTTCATGCGATTGCTGCGAAACGCTTAATAGGCACAAAAAAAAGAGCTTATCCAGTTGCAAATAGATAAGCTCATGCTTCATCACTCTATCGGCAACTGGCTGGCATGGTCGAAATGACTTTAGCCCCTGTAGCTTTGCGTCATTACCTTTCGGTAATTTTGCCTATTAAATTATTCGCTGTCCATAATTATACAGGAAGATATCCTGTTCTAATATGATTATTAAAAAATTTAAATATAATCAATATGATAGGGCATGATGATAGTGTTGTAATACGCCACACTATATTCTATTAATTCCCCGTTCTCATCATAGGAAAAACGCAGACGCTTAAGCAGCATCGTCTGCTCGCTTACCTGTAAATATGCCGCTACCTCAGCCGGAGCTGCCTCTACGGCGAATTGATCCTGGAATTTCATTAGCATTATATTCTGCTCTTTAATTAGCTCATACAAGGACTGGCTATTTAATTGCTCCAGGCCGATGCTGCTTAGATCTGCGGATAAATAATGCGTAAAATGTGTATACGGCGCCTCGTCCAAATAATAAATCCGCTCGATTCGCACGCTCTGCTCACCGAATAGCTCATACACCTCGGACTGTTGCGCATTATGCTCGATAGAAGCCGACAGCCATTCCTTCTCGAGCTTATGCCCTTTCTCTTCGAGCAATTCCGTGAATCGCTTCCCTTTAATGCGCCCGGCAATCGCATCATTGCGAATAATTTTTGTGCGCTTGCCGCTTTTCGTTTCGAGAAAGCCTTCCTGCACAAGCTCTTTGACTGCATTGCGAACAGTGATCCGGCTCACCTTGAATTCCTCAGCCAGCTCAGGCTCCGAAGGGAAATTCGAATGAAGCGGATAGACACCGTGCAAAATACGGTCCTTCATAATATTTTTTATTTGCAAATATAAAGCTCCCTTTTCCTGATTCAGCTTCATCGTCCATTACCTCTCAATATCTCTTACTGTTTGGTTCATAGCATAAGCTGCAGCCTGGTTAATATCATGTACGTTTGCCATAGGCGTATCGCCCGCGACGGTATGAGCCAGCATGCCTGCTGCGACTGCAAATGCGATAATTTCGCCGGAAGCCAGCTGCTCCAGCACGCCATGCACGATGCCGCTAGTAAAAGCATCGCCTGCACCAATTCTATCATAAACAGCAAAGCGGTTCGCATCTGCAAAGGAAAAAGCTTGTTCCCTATAAATATAGCCTAACAGCGAATGAGTATTGTCTGGATGGATCGTACGCTGAGTACCAGCTATAACAGCGATATGATAGGCTTTTGCCACTTGCGGAATAAGCTCTAGCAGCTGCTCCTTGCGCGCTTCTGCTTGGCTCTGCATTCCAAGCACATGCAAAGCGTCCTTTTCATTCATCAGCACAATATCCGCCAGCTGCAGCATTTCCTCATAATGGGGCCGAGCGGCTTCATAGCCGTTTTTCCCCCATAACGACGGGCGATAGTTGCAATCAAAAACAACTTTTCCCCCTTTATTTTTAACAGCTGCTGCCAGCTGCTTCATTTGACCGCGCACATTGTCATTCATGGCCAAAGTAATACCGCAAAAGGTTATCGCATCCATTTTATCCGCTATTTCCGTAAAAGAGTATAGAGCGCCATCCGCTGTATTAAAGCTGCTTTCCAGCCTGTTCGTATACGTGACGCGGCTCGGCCTTGCACCAAAGCCATTTTCTAAAAAATAAGAGCCTATATAGCACCCGCCCCTCTGAGCCAATGACATATTAATGCCGAGCTTCTGCAAATAGCTTAGCGCAGCATCGCCAAGCGGGTTATCGGGCAGCGTAGTAATCATATAGCCCCTATGGCCGTACCGGCTCAAAGCCGAGGCGACGTTAACGCCAGTTCCCGAAAAGGAATAGTTAAGCGTACTTCCTTGAGACAGCAGCCCGTAGCCAGGAACCTCCAACCGCATCATGACTTCGCCAAAGGATGCTATCTTTTTACTCATACTGATCCACCAGCTGCTTCATGATCCTAGTCAGTTCACGCACCTTCTCAATATTAGTTTTGCCGGTAGCTTTATCAATAATAGAGCTGTACACGTGAGGGATCACCTGTGGCACCTTAGCTTCCAGTGCAATTTGCAGTATGTCGGCGAAATTATCCATATCGATGCCGCCAGTCGGCTCAAGCGCAAATTGCGCTTCGCCGCAAGCCTGTGCGACTGCGCGATATTCCTGCTCGCGCTCGAGTCCGCCCATCGGGAAATACTTAAGCGCATTGCCGCCCATATCTCGTACAAGCCCAATCGCTGAACGTACCGGCACAATTGCCTTTTCCACTTCTGCGGCGCTGTATGGCCCTGTTGAAATATCAACAAAACCGACTCGGCCCGATGGCGATACAAGGCTGTTAATCCAGCTTTCCTTGGAGTCAAGATTCGCACGCGTAGCGCCTACTGCCGGAAATACCTGATTAATATGGCTGCCTGCATAATGCTTCGCAATTTCAGCAACGATCGCAGCCTGGCGATTGTCGCCCGCGCCGAGCCCAATGGAAACCGCGCCATCAATTTTTTGGCCGTAATTGATCATAGCTGCTACTGCCGCCTCAACTGTCGGATAATCCTTGGACAGCACTCCAACTAAAACATACCCTTCCGCAGCTTCAAATACTGCCTGCGCATTTTCCACACTGCTTGCCAGCACATTTAGGGCCGCACGCCCTTTATAGAAACGCTGATTTATGTTCCCCATTCGTTCTCACCGACCAATTCTGTTATTTTAGCTGCAATAATAGCTATATCATCACCGCGCAAGCTGCGTGGATCAATATCGAAGAAGCCTTGCTTCACCCCATAATCGCGTGTATAAATGGCAATATCGCCTTGCTGTAGCGCAGCTGCTGTCTGCTCAGCCGTTATTCCGGCGAGCTTCGGATCGATCGATATACGGCCGCGAAAAATCGGTCGTCCCGCTTCATCCTGGACTATGCTGACCTGCACACCGTTACATTCATTCAGCGGCATAAGCTGCTGCAGCCTCTCCTTCTCCTGCCTGCTTCTGTCTTCTTTCACCATATACTCATCCATTGCCTGCAGCAGGCCGAATATCGCTTCCTTGCCAACCTTCATGCTGCGCCCAATACCATGCAGCTGCACCTTTACCCAATCGACATACTTGCGCTTGCCGCATACAAGTCCAGTCGTAGGCCCTTCAATTGCTTTCGAACCGCTATATATAACAAGATCCGAGCAGTGTATATAACGCTGCAAGTCTTCTTCCGCCGCCGCATCGATAATAAACGGTATATTTCTTTTTTGCGCAACCTGCCAGGCTTCAACCTCCGAGAGCATGTTTTTTTGTACACAATGATGAGATTTGACATATATAATAGCTGCCGTCCGCTCTGTAATTGCATCTTCTATATGAATGGCCTTGCCTTCATTGGCATAACCAACCTCGACCAGCTTGCCGCCGCCCAAATAAATCATCGTCTCAACAGGCACGCCGTAGTTGACATTATGGCCCTTCAGCATAATAATTTCATTCTTTTCAATCGGATCCTGATGCAGCCTTAAGCTTCTGCGTGAATTGCCTTCTGTAATCATCGCTGCTACAGATAGGGCAATGCCGCTGGATGCGGAATTAACGACAACCGCTGCTTCAGACTTAACCAAACCCGCAATATGCTCGCCAGACTTGTCGACCAAATCAGCGATCTCCACGTAATTTTGGCCGCCGTGCTTCATAGCATCCATTACGCTGTCCGTTGGCGCTGACACGCCTAAAATACTCATTCTCCCGCTGGCATTGATGACTCGCTTGAGCCCATACTTAGCATTCAATGAAATTGTCATTTACAACCGCTCCTCTTGTAATTATAGACCGCTCTGCTAGTCGTTCCTCCCCTTCGCTGTCTCGTAAAGTGATTTGCTCATTTTCTACACTAAACAGCGTCAAGTTAGCCCGATCGCCGATCTGTATTCGCCCCAGTTCAGGCTTGCCCAGCCAATCTGCTGCACGAGCTGTAACAGCAGCAATAATCTCTTGAAGTGAATAGCCTAAATATAAAAACTTGGATAGCACATTCGCCAAGCTATACACCGGTCCGTCCAGTCTGTTTTTGCGATAAATATCTGTACTGATCGTTCCTAAAGGTATGCCGTGCAGCTTGGCTGCTTCAGCAGTCCGGAAACAAAAGCTGGCGCTGCCGTGCCCGACATCCAGGCAAACACCGCGTTTAATAGCTTCCATTAAGGTTCGAAGCGGTTTACCGTTAAGATCAAATAAATTATTGCTTTTGCCATTCAAATAATGTGTCACAATATCTTTGCGTTCGAGCAACGAAATAATATCCGCAACAGCTGGCGGTCCTGAGCCTATATGTACCATTAAAGGCATGTCGAATGCCTGCGACATCGCCCGCGCTGCATAAAGCGGCTTAAGACCGTTGGCGCCTACAACGCTTTTGCTCATGCGCGCTTTTAGCCCGACAATAAAGCTGGCATATTGCTGTAAGCTATTGCGTACAAGCTGCTCGTCGAGCCAATCCATGCTGGACAGTTCATCTATGCGGCTAAGCCCAATTTTGGAAATATTCAAAAACGCCAATAGATTCGTCTGCGCAGCTTTTCCTTTTGCCTCCAGCTCCCCAATCCGGTCAGCGCCGCAGCTGCCGGCATCAACAATCGTCGTAACACCTTGCTTTACGCCAATATCGTCGATCTCATCGCCATAGGGAGAAAAATCGGAAAAAGCATGCACATGCATATCAATCCAGCCGCTGGAAACATACATATCCGTACAATCTATAATTGCTGTTTCCTCATTAAAAGAAATATTCCTGCTGCCGGCTAATTCAAATTCGCTTATTATGCCATGGCCGTCAATTAAAATTTGAACGGTTTGTCCTGTTACAAGCTTGGCATTGCTTAACAGCAAGCTACCCTTCATCGCGCTCCACTCTTTCTCGCCCATTAATTTCAAGCATAGAATAGCACAGTATAATTTCAAAGTAAATAACGTTATAACGTTTTATCAAAAATTAAACTATCACTTTGCTCCGGAACACACAAGGATAAACGGCTCCGCCGTCCCTCGCTTGAACGAAGGAGGCGCGTTTACCGATGAAGTATAGGAACAGGTATAAGGTGAAAACGTGAAAACTTATACTTTCCTATACATTCAAAAAGCGGTACAACGCTTCCCAGAAGGGAGCATCGTACCGCTTTATTAATCATCCAGCATTTTATTTCTTAGACAACGTTTCCCACGTTTTTTGGAACGCCTCCAGCAGCTGATCTTGATTCGATTTACCGCTAATGTAAGCCTGCATGGCATTGCCGAACTCGTTGCTGGAAGCTTCGCCGCCAGGGAATTTGAACCAGTTCCAGCTTAACGCCTTATCCTGCTTGCTGTATGCGATAATATCAGCTGCAAGCTGTCCAAGCACACTCTCGTCAGCATCGATGTTTTTGAACGCCGGAATAAACTTAAACTCTTCCGTAATATAACGCTGGCCTGCCTCAGAGCTGACCATCCAGTTGAGGAATGCTTTTGCCTCTTCCTTAACCGCGGAGTTTTTATGAATAACCCAGTTGTTAGGAACACCTACTGGCAATTTATCCATAGCTGTCGCATCATCGCTGATTGGCATCGGCAGGAAGCCAATATTGATATTCGGACTAGTCTCGGAAATAGCTACTTGCGTCCAGTTGCCTTGCTGTGTCATCGCCGCTTTGCCTGTTGCAAAATCAGTAACCTGCGTATTGTAATCGGTTTGCAGCGGGTTTTTGCCGCCATACTTAAGCGTCAGATCAAATAGCTGCGTCCACTGCTTAAATACTTCATTGCCTGTAATCTTTGCAGCGCCGCTGTTCAAATCAGCAATAAATTGATCCGGGTCAGCCTGGTGCGCAAACGGCAGGTTCACAAAGTGATTGCCCAGCACCCACCACTCGCCGTAGCCGTTCACAAAAGGAGTAATGCCCGCGGCTTCCAGCTTCTTGGCAGCTTCCTCCAGCTCTGTTAATGTTTTTGGCGTTTCCGAAATGCCCGCTTTTGCAAATAAATCTTTATTATAAATAAATCCGTAGCCTTCCAGGTTCAACGCTTGGCCGTACAGCTTGCCATCCTTCGTCATTGGCTCTTTTGCAACATCAACTAAGTTTTCTACCCAAGGCTGATCCGACAAGTCCTCCAAATGCTCAATCCAAAGATCAAGATCAGTAAATCCGCCGTTGTTGAAAATATCCGGCTTATCGTTGGAGTTGAATTTCGCCTTAAGCGCAGCGCCATAATCAGCCCCGCCGCCAACCGTCTCCACTTCAATCTTCACGCCTGGATGAAGCGATTCATATTCCTTGATCATTCTTTGCAGCTGCTCCGCAATTTCTACCTTGAACTGGAACATTTTGATCGTAACCTGCTTGCCGGAATCTTTGCCTTTCTCGCTGTCAGATGGCTTGTTAGAAGAACCGCAACCAGCTAGAACGATAGACATTGCTAACACAAGTATTAAGATAGAAAAACTTAGTTTTTTCATAAAAATGACCTCCAGAAATATATTTTTTTACCCCTTAACAGAACCTGCGGTTATGCCTTCAATAATATGCTTCTGCAGAGCGAGCATAAATATGATAATAGGCGTTATGCCCATTACAAGCCCAGCCAGCGCCAAATCCCACTGCTTTGTATATTGGCCAAAAAACGAATAGGTTGCAAGCGGAATCGTTCTAAGCTCAGGGTTGTATAAAAACAGCAGCGGCAGCAGAAAGTCATTCCAGATCCAAAGCGTGTTGAGCATTAATATCGTAACCGTCATCGGCTTTAGGAGCGGAAAAATGATTTTCCAAAATACGCCATACGTATTGCAGCCATCGACGACAGCAGACTCTTCAATTTCCTTGGGAATCGATTTTATGAAGCCATGGAATAAGAAAATGTTCAAGGAGACGCCAAAGCCAAAATAAGCTATAACCAGTCCCCAAATGCTGTTCATAATATGAAGCTCGCTCGCTACGCGAACTAAAGGAATCATGATGGATTGAAACGGGATAACCATCGCGGCCACAAATAGAAACAGCATCAAATTGTTAAAGCGCGAAGGAACTCTGACCATGCGGTAAGCAGCCATCGCGCTGATGACGATCAGCCCAATATTGCTAAGCACAGTAATTAGAAAAGAGTTAGTAAATGCGCTAGGAAAACGCATAATGCTCCATACCTTCGTATAGTTGCTCCACACAAACGCTTCCGGCCAGCCGGCTGCATTGCTGAGCAGATCGCCAAAGCTTTTGACTGAATTGACGCCGACAAAATAGAACGGGATTAAAAATAGCAGCGCCAGCACGAAGCCCAATATTTCCAAGCTGAAGTGGCGGGCAGAATAAGTTTTCATTATGCCTCCACCTCTTTCTTCTTAGTCAAATATACTTGCAGCATCGTAATACCCGCCACGATCAGGAAGAAAATAAGCGCTTTTGCCGTACCTATTCCATAGCGGTTGTTGCGGAACGCTTCTTGATAAATGTTTAGCGCAACCGACTCGGTCGAGCCGTAAGGTCCGCCCTTCGTTAACGACAGGTTGACGTCAAACACCTTGAACGACCATGAAATTGTAAGGAACAAGCATACTGTAACAGCGGGCATAATAAGCGGAATAATGATGCTGCGCAGCATTTGCAGCCTTGATGCGCCATCAATTCTGGCGGCTTCAACCATATCGCTTGGCACATTAATAATCGCCGCAATATAGATAATCATCAAATACCCTGAAAGCTGCCACACGCTTACAATCACTATGCCCCAAAAGGCTGTCGCCTCAGTCCCAAGCCAGGGAAGCTGGAAGAAGCCGATATTCGTCATGTCGCCGACGGCAGCAAAGCCTTTTACAAATATAAACGACCAAATAAAGCCGAGCAGCAAACCGCCAATAACGTTAGGCAAAAAGAAGATCGTCCGTAAAATATTGCGTGTTTTTAGCGGCTGCGTAAGCAGCAGCGCCAGCCCAAAGCCAACCAAATTCGTTAGGATCACAGCAGCGACCATATATTTTGCGGTAAACCAAAATGAAGTTCGAAATCCGTCATCGTTCATTAAAATTTCTTTATAGTTATCGATGCCTACCCAGCTTACAGAGGAGGTGACTCCGTTCCAGCTCGTAAAGCCGTAGTAGATGCTAAGCAGAAAAGGAATCACAACTATAACAGTAAAGAATAGCGTCGCCGGACCCATAAACACTAGCTGATGCATACGCGCTGCAAATGATCTTTTTCTTTTACTCTCCATAGTAATCACGCCCCTTCTTGCCCTTCCTGATTAGGAGAATTTTTTCTTAGTATAGGTCAGATCGCATGAGGTGAACACAGATAAAGATGATGCACGAGGTGGAATATATTGACCTAAGCTGATACACTATAGACGATTTACAGCTATCAAACTTTGAGGGGCGGGCATGCCGAATGACATATTTTAAAAACAGTTTGCGAAATAAGCTTGTGTTATTCCTTCTAGCTGCCATTGTTCTTCCCATTTCGATATCCATCTTTGTTACTTATCAATACACAAAGGAAAACGTAAAAAAAACATATCTTGATAACAATACAACACTGCTCTATCAAGGAGGTGCTAACTTACTCAACTATATGAACCGGATAAACCAGGCTTCCTTGCTCATTTACCAGGACTCCAGAAACGAGCGAAGCCTTTATCGAATCATTGAAAAAAATGAAATACAGTTTGCCGATCAACAGGATCTTTACGTAAATTTTCAATACATGGTTAATTCTTTGGCTGAGATCAAGCAAGTATTTATGTATATGGACAACCCTAAGCTCTCTTACCGCTTCGCTTACAATTTGCCGCGTTATACATCCGGTCAATCGTTCAAGCCTGTTTTTGAAGACGGCCATGATATTCAGATAGAATCAACTCATATGAGCCATAACTATGGCGTAGCTAAATTTCCGTTTGAAATGGCGGAGGATGTCATAACGATTCATCGCAAAATATTAAATCAGCCGACCGATAACATTCTCGGCACCCTGTCCATTGATATTAAACTGAATATGATTCATGAAATAAGCGATATGCTCTACACACCCGGCGAAGAAGAGCTGTATTTGCTCAACGCGGACGGCTCAATTATTTACTCCTCAGAGGACGCGCCGACAAGCGAATATCCTTGGCTCAGCCCGATTCTCAATGAGGACAGGCAATCTGGCCATTTGGAATATAAGTCAGAAGGCTTTGCAGGCATACATCTTTATCAAAAAATAAAAACGCCGCTTGCCGATTTAACATTAATCAAACGCGTCCCATATGAATATTTAACGAAAAACGCCAAACAGCTTACGATGATTAACAGCTTGATCGTGCTGTCTTTTTTAATCGTTGCTGCAATCGGGACAATCTATGTTTCGTTTCACTTCACATCACCTGTTAAACAATTGATCCGATACATCAACAAAATTGAGTCGGGACAAATGGAGGCTGATTTAGATACGACGAGAACCGACGAGATCGGCATATTGTCCAGACGCTTTCATCAATTGATGCAGCGTCTTAACCAGTTAATTAACAAGGAATACCGGCTGGAGCTTGCCAACAAAACCAATCAGCTCAAAGCGCTTCAGGCACAGGTGCACCCGCACTTTATGAACAATGCGCTGCAGTCGATCGGCACGCTTGCGCTGCAAAACAACCAGAAAAAAATCTATTCGTTAATAGCCGCTTTGGGCAAAATGATGCGCTATCAAATGAATACGAATGAGGTGCTTGTCCCGCTGTCCAGGGAAATCGATTATGTCAACGCCTATTTGGGGCTGCAGGCACAACGCTTTGATGAAAAATTGACTTTTTTTATTGAGGCGGAGGATGAGGCGAAAGAGATCGAGGTGCCCAAAATGATTTTGCAGCCGCTGGTCGAAAATTGCTTCAAGCACGGCTTTATTAAGCAAAATAATGTCGGTGAGGTAAACATAACCGCCCAGCTGATCAAGCCTGACCTGCTGTCCATCAGCGTGGAGGATAACGGCTCGGGACTTGATGACAAGCAGCTGGAAGCCCTGCAGTTCCAGCTCGATCATCTGTACTCGGAAGGCGCTGGCAGCGGAGAAAACCGCATCGGACTGTTCAATGTGCTTTCGCGTTTACAGCTATATTTTAACCAGCATACTTCTATTACTTTAACAGCAAGACAACCGCAGGGCTTGAAGGTTACACTCTTAATACCTGTTGCCAAAGGAGACATCAGCCAGCATGAAAGTATTGATCGTTGACGACGAGAAGCATGTTCGAGATGCTATTCAAATGTTGATTGATTGGGAGCACTATGGGATAACAGACATATATACCGCTCCGGAAGGGGCCACTGCTGTGGAGCTTATTAGACGGCATCACCCGGATATTATTTTTACCGATATGCTTATGCCGATTATGAGCGGTTCAGAGCTGCTGGAATGGATTCAGCAGAACAGTCCTGACAGTAAAACGATTGTGATTAGCGGTCATGATGACTTCGGTTATATGCGGCATACGATCAAATATGGCGGGATGGATTATATTTTAAAGCCGATTGACGAGGAGCAGCTCAATGAAGCGCTGCAAAAAGCGATCGCCGCGGTACGATCTGAGAGGCAAATGCGAAGCAAGGATCATATTCAAAGCATTCAGCTCAACCAAATAAAGCCGATTTATTGGGATAAAATTTTTTCTTCCATATTAGAGGAGCCTCACAATTACCGTTCTTTCAGCAAGGAGCTGGCGGCAGAATTCGGCCTTGCGGCAGACACCAAGCAAGCCCGTATAGCTATTCTTACATTGGATACGATGCAAAAGGAATTTAAGGACAGATTCGCCTCCAATCTTGATCTGCTCGGCTTTTCAATTGCCAATATCGCCAATGAATTTTTAAAGCAGCGTCAGTCCGGCTATGCTTTTCGCAACTGGAACAAGGCTCATGAGCTCATTATTATTGGCTGGACCGAGCTTGATAAGCTCCCCGTTCTTGTTGAAGCTATTAATGGCGGCATTTATAAAACGTATGGCGTGCGTTTTGATTTTGGCGTCGGCGCGATTCACAGCTTCCCATATGATTTATCGCGCACCTACGAAGAAGCGCTGACGGTGCTGGGACAGCGGAATTTATTGCAGCAGGACAGCTGGGTTCATATTTATGCTGCACAAAACACTCCGGTCATCCATGGGCTGAACTTTCACAAACATCAAGAGGATATTCGAATGGCGCTGCTAAGCTTTAATCCTGATCAGATCAAGGCTGCAGTCAGCAGATGGTTTGCCGAAATCAAAAAGCTGAGCTTCATATCCAAGGAGCAGCTCGATCTGTGGCAGCATGAGTTTACTGTGTTTCGCGCCCGCTGCTTGAGCGGTCAGCAGTTGGACAAAGCGCAAAACGAGCATTACAGCACAAGCCCGTTCATCATACCAATCGATGAAAACGGCAGGCTGCTTCTATCGATGTGGCAGCAGGAATTTACAGAGCTGCTAATTTCCTTTTCCTACTTGCTGACGCATCAGCCCGACAAGCCGACTGCGATTGATGATATCGCCGATTACATTCAAACCCATTATAATGAAGAAATTTCGCTGCAGGATATTGCAGATCGCTTCTCCTTAAGCAGAGAATATATTTCAAGGCGCTTTAAGCAAGAGCGGAATGAAAATATATCAGACTTTATCAGCCGTATTCGCATTGAAAAAGCCAAGGTGCTGCTGCTCAACCCGCAGCTCAAAATAGTGCAGATTTCCGAGATGGTTGGCTATAATGACGAGAAATATTTTAGCAAGGTGTTTAAGAAGCAGGAAGGCATGTCGCCCAATGAATATCGCAGGACGCGGGAATGATCGTCCGGGATTGGTCGTCAAGATCGATATATTAAATTCACTGCACAAAAAGACGCAAACTAGTTCTCACAGCGCTGAGAACTAGTTTGCGTTCTTCCCTATCCTTATTTATTTTATTGTTGCTTGTAAACCTTGATCCAGTGCTCCAATTCATTTGTACAAATGAGAAGAGAAGGATTTTTTACGACAAGCTGCATATCTTTTTCATCATCAATTGTGTAAGGGATCATAATTATATTTTCCGCTTCGCATTTTGCGATAATCTCATCTGTTATAAACTCGTACCTGATAGACATATATTCGCAATTCAATTCTTTTGCAAGAGGAAACAGAGCCGGTGAGGAGCCATGATTAATAATTCCCAAACCAATCTTGTCATTCAGCTCTCTTGCTTTAGCGAGCGAGTAATGATCAAAAGAGGCTAAGAAGGATTGCTCGATCATATCCTTTTTCTTAAGTGTATCAAGAACTGTTTTCTCAAGGCCCGGGTACAAATCACCTGCTTGCTTAAGCTCGATATCAACGATAAGTCTATCCTTCAACAAATCAAGCGCTTCTTCCAAGGTTGGGATGCGCTCGATTCCCTTGACTGACAGTTCCTTGATTTCCTTTAAAGTCAGGTCTTTGATTCGGCCTGTTCCATCTGTCATACGTTCCACTGATGTATCATGAAAAACAACCGGAACGCCATCTTTCGTAAGCTGAACATCAAGCTCCAGGTGAGTAAAGGCTAATTCGCATGCCGCTCTAAAAGAAGATAATGTGTTCTCAGGAAATTTTGCCGGATATCCTCTATGTGCTACGCCTCTAATTGTCATCTTTATTTGACCTCCATTTGAGTGGTATTTATGCAAAATTTATGAATAACTTCAACTACGCCTTCTCCAAAGCTATTACTGCATACATAAGAGGCTCTTTCCAGCAGACCGCTGCTGCTGTTAGCTACAGCTGCCCCGACGCCCGCTATTTCAATCATAGACAGATCATTCATTTGGTTGCCTATGCAAAGTGTTTCTGAGGCATCGACGTTCAGCATGCCCATCAGCTTTTTCAAAGCAGTTCCTTTGCTCTGGCCATGCGGAATAAGCTCAAAGAAATTGTCTTCCGATTGAATCGTGGAGCACAGCGTGCCGAAATTGGACTTGTACAAGCTCCAAATCTTTTTGATTTTGTCCATATCGCCAATAAGCAGCACCTTCTGAACGAATCTGTTTGTCCACTCGTCCGTCGAACGGTCAACAATTGTGAATTTAAGGCCTTCCTTCATTTCGAACTCATCCAAATCTTCAGAATACTTAAACGCCTCTAATCGCTTTTCTTCAAACAACAGTACTGAAATGCCGGCTGAATCAGCTTCTAATAAAAATGGGACAAGCTCTTTTACAGATAAAACAGATTCCGCCCATACTTTATGCTTGTCGGCAATAACAGACCCGTTGCACGTTATGTACGGAAGATCAATATTCAGCTCTTCTGCAATTTTATGCGTGGATTGTCCCACCCGGCCGGTCGCAATTGTAAACATGCCTCCATCTGCCGTGAAGCGGTCAATCGCTTCCTTTACCGATGGTGTGACATTGTTATCTTCCGATAACAATGTACCATCCAAATCACTTACAATCAAACGAATTTTGCTCATCAGGGCACCTCCCGCATTCATGTATCGTTCTAATAAATTGAGGGCCGTTACTATTGCCGTACGTCAATAAGGAATGTGTTATTTCCAGCTTGCCCGCATCAGTCGTTACCCCCTGCAGCAGCAAGCCTGTCGTTATTCCCGTCGCTGCAAAAATACAATTGTCCGAGGATATTAGATCATGATGCATTAGCAGCTTATTAGGATCCGTAATGCCCATCGCAACGCAGCGCTCGTATTCAGCAGCGCTTCCCGGCAAAAGCTTGGCCTGCATATCGCCACCGAGGCATTTGACAGCAACTGCCGAAATGACACCTTCCGGCGCTCCGCCAATCCCATAAAATAAATCAATGCCTGTTTCATCGATTGCAGCCGATATGGCGCAGGTTACGTCGCCTTCGTCAAAAAGCCTGACTCTTGCGCCAAGCTGGCGTATTTCCTGCACAACCTTCTCATGCCGGTCGCGTGATTGAATCATAACCGTAATATCATCAATCGCTTTGCCTGCTGCAGCAGCAACCCGTCTTACATTGTCAACGACAGGCTCATTCAAATTAATAACCCCTCTTGCTTTAGGGCCGACAACGAGCTTCTCCATATACATATCCGGCGCATGAAGCAAGCAGCCGCGCGGCGCAGCGGCAATAACAGCGGTCGAATTATCTTGGCCGCCCGCAACAAGAATCGTGCCTTCCAGCGGATCCACAGCTATATCAAGCTTGGGACCGCTGCCGGTGCCGACTTTTTCGCCAATATAGAGCATAGGCGCTTCATCCATTTCGCCCTCGCCAATAACGACTATGCCGTCCATTTCCATCTTGCCGAGCATGCGGCGCATAGCAGCAGTGGCTGCTCCGTCCGCTTCATTTTTTTGTCCTCTTCCAATCCAAGGCTTGGCAGCAAGGGCAGCTTGCTGGGTCACCTTTAAAAAATCTAAAATGAGATGCTTCATTTGCTCATTCCTCTTATTTGTTCAGTAAATGCAGCAAGAATAAGATGCGCGGAAACTGCGCCCGGATCAAGATGCCCGACAGCGCGCTCGCCAAGGCGGCTCGATCTGCCCTTTTGCGAGAGCATTTGTGCCGTCGACTTCATGCCCGCTTCACCGGCTGCAACTGCTACTTGTAAGCTTTCAATAAGGCCTTTGCCTTCTTCTCTAGCCTGCTTCAACGCCTCTATTGCAGGCAGCCAGGCATCCATCATCGTTTTGTCACCGATCTGCGCCTTGCCGCGCTCCCCAATGCCGCCTACTGCAGCTATCCAGAACTGAACGATATCTTCCTCATTAAGCTCCGACTTGCCGCGGACTGTACCGCCGCCACGAATAAAAGCAGTCGCATACAGCGGTCCGACGGATGAGCCTACTACATCAAGGAAGGTCATGCCCATCTCCTTGCATAGAGCGCCGACATCCTCTGTTTCATAAGTGGCAAGCCGTTCTTTAATCGCCTGCCAGCCCATAGACATCGTAACGCCATGGTCTCCGTCCCCGACTGCGCGATCAAGCTCGGAAAGCTCATCCTTTTTTATTTCAATTTGATCTGCTATACTTGCAAAAATTTGCTTCCACTGCGCGATTGAAACTATCATAGCCGTCTGCCCCCCTCGCTGGTTTAGTTGCAAGAATTCGTTTCTCTTACGCCATTGAACAAGCGGCGCTCTCCATCAATAATTTTCTGCACCTTGCGCTCAGAATTCCCGCCGTCGAATTCAGACTCCAGCCAAACCTTCACGATCGATTTCGCAAGCTCAGATCCGATAACTCTTGCTCCCATCGTCAATACCTGAGCGTTATTGCTCTTAATGGAACGCTCAGCAGAATACGTGTCATGACAAAGCGCAGCTCGAATGCCCGGCACCTTATCCGCTGTAATCGTCATGCCAATACCTGTACCGCAAACAAGAATACCGCGGTCAAAATTGCCTTTGCTAATTTCCTCAGCTACTGCGAAGCCAACATCCGGATAGTCGATTTGTCCTTCCGCATCCTTAAGACCGAAATCTACAACCTCGATTTTACGCTCATCCAATAGCTCTTTAATAAGTTCCTTCAACGCATATCCGGCTTCATCCGCGCCAATTGCTATTTTCATGCTGTGCACTCCTTCAATCGTATTAAGGGATAAGAACAACCTTCAAAGAATTCACTCCGCTAGCTACCAGCTTAAAACCCTCGAGATATTGATCCAGCGGAAGCTTATGCGTAACTACACCCTTTGTAGGAAAATCTCCATTCGCGATGCCTTCAATGACAAGCGGATAGCAATAAGGTCCAAGATGCGAGCCTAGAACGTCCAGCTCCTTGCGGTCGCTAATAATGCTCCAGTCCACGCTTACAGGATCTTTGAATACGCTGAATTCAACAAAACGTCCAAGCTTGCGAATCATTGCAAGGCCCTGCTCTACAGATTTCGGATGACCGGTTGCTTCAATATATACGTCGCAGCCGTAGCCGTCCGTCAACTTCATAATTTCGGCGACTACATCTACATTTTTAGGATTCCAAACGATATCTGCGCCGAATTGCTTAGCCATCTCCAGACGCTCATCGAACAGGTCAAGCACAATCAGCTTGCTCGCACCGGACTTCTTGATCGCTCCAACCATCCCTAAGCCCAATGTTCCAGAACCGGATAAAACCACGATGTCGCCAAGCTCAATTTTTGCTCGTTGTACCGCGTGCAAGGAGCATGCATAAGGCTCAATCAGAATAGCCTGCTCCATCGGCAAATCTTTAGGAACCTTGTAGTTGATCGCTTCTTTAGTAAATTTCATATACTCGGCCATAGCGCCGTTTACATTGTTTTGGAAGCCATACAGGTCATGCTTCTGGCACATCCAGTATTGGCCGCGTTTACAGAAACGGCATTCCCAGCAGGGAACGATTTGCTCCGATATAACGCGGTCGCCGAGTTCAAAGCCTTCAACGCCTTCGCCAAGCTCAACTACGAAGCCGATAAACTCATGGCCTGGAATCATCGGCGCTTTAATATATGCAGGCTGTGTTTCATCTCCCCAAAAGCTGGGCGCACCTTGAAAGGCTTTAATATCTCCCGCGCAAATCCCGCAAGCTTCTACCTTAATAACAATTTCGCCCGGTCCAGCCTTTGGCACATCAACAACTTCCATGCGGTAGTCATTCGGAGCGTAGGCAACAACCGCTTTCATTTTTTCCGGAATATGAGTGCTGCACATATTAAAATCCCCCTATATTCATTAATATGAATGACAACTATTATTTGACTGATGATCTTCTTCATTATTATCACATGCCACCTGTAGTATGTCAACGTATTATTAACTTTTATTATCGTTTACAGTCGTTTGTTTTCATTTTGGTAGATATAAGGGGTGTTGATTCACTCCAAAATGATAATTTATGGCAATTTTCGCTCATATACTTCCTAATATATGCTTCGTTTATTTGTTTTTTTTATCATTTTCGAATGTTTTTCAATCATTTCGTTGATTGCGGATATTTAGTTTGTTATAATTTAATGAATAACTATTTCAATGGGAGATGCGACAATGTTAGCACCTGAACGTAGAAATCGAATCATTCAAATATTAAATGAAAATAGACAGCTTCTAGTAAAAGACGTTTCGATTGAACTAGGGGTATCTGAAGGCACGCTCAGAAATGACTTGAAGATATTAGAAGAAGACGGTCTGCTCGAGAGAACGCATGGCGGCGCTGTCCTTCCCAAGCAGCACATCCCTGAGTATACGTTCCAATCCCGCATTATGGCCAATCAGGAAGAAAAGCGAATGATCGGAAAAGCCGCTGCCCAATTCGTGCAAAACGGCCAGTGCATCATTCTTGATGCCAGCTCTACTTCGTTGGAACTGGCCAGACACTTGGTGCAATATGATTATTTGACTGTAATTACTAACGGTCTTGCGACTGCGCAGGAGCTCGTAAGCAATCCGCATATTAGCGTAATTGTTGTCGGAGGCGTGCTCCGCCCAGGCTCCAGCTCGCTTGAAGGCATGCTGGGCAAGGGCTTGCTGTCCCAAATCCATGCAGACATCTTCTTCACCTCTGCGCACGGCTTTACGACGACAGCGGGGCTTGCCGATTTCAGTATCTATGAAGCCGAGCTGAAGAAGCTGATGGTATCCAATGTCAGCAAAGTAGTTGCTTTGCTTGATCATACCAAGCTTAACCGCCGTTCCATTACTTCCTTTGCGGACATGAGCCAGATCGATACCTTGATTACAGATCCAGGCGCCGACCCGGAATTCCTGAAAACTTTGACCGGCATCGAGGTTATTATTGCAGATGACAAATAACGATTAACGCTAAAAACTCGCGCTTATAGAAGCAGCGAGTTTTTTTGTGCGAACAACTTTTATTGGCTCCGTTATGCATATGGCACTCACTAGCTGGTCAGTCGTTCCGTTATTATGTTGAAATTCGCAGTTTAGTGGCGGCAAAGTGACAGACGTTCCGTTATTGGTCAATAAATCGCTGGAGAAGTCCCCTTTAGAGCTGTATAACGGAATGTGTGGCCGCGAAATGAAGAAAATAGCGGTTTTAAG
>NZ_JBOZWO010000051.1:0-38815 GCF_050864975.1 Paenibacillus sp. GXUN7292
CAAAAGCACTGATTTTGCTCAAGAAATGGTACAATAGCGATCGTGGCAACCGTTAAATGCTCAAATGAGCTAAAATAATCGGAATAGCATCGATGGCAACCGTTAGGGCAATTTCGCCAGTTGATTGCCGATCTATGCTTTGCGAAAGTTGAGTTAATAATAATATAGACGCCTTTCGGCGTCTTCAGGCTGTCGAGAAACTCTCGGCAGCCATTTTTTATGTTGAAATGAGAATTAAGACGTCAGCACGTTAAAAATTGTATAATAATAGTAACTCATATAAGAGAATTACTTGTAAACGAGGGATTAACAATGAGCATAGAAAGATTGCAACAGCAAATATCTTTTATAATGGAAATTGATAAGCTAAAAACGATTTTGCGTAAGTCGTATATTACGGATCGTTCAAGAGCGGAGAATGATGCTGAGCATTCCTGGCATTTGGCGGTGATGGCAGTCATTTTATTAGAGCATGCCAACACTGAAAAAATCGATATATTGAAAATTATTAAAATGGTATTGATCCATGATATTGTGGAGATAGATGCTGGTGATACTTTTGCTTATGACGATGCGGGACATACAGACAAATATGAGCGGGAGCTGGCAGCAGCAGATCGGATTTTTGACTTGCTGCCTGAAGATCAAGGGCAGGAGCTTAAGGCTCTTTGGGAAGAGTTTGAGCAGCGGGAAAGTCCGGAGTCGCAATTTGCGGCAGCGATCGACCGGCTTGCGCCTATGCTGCTTAACTATTATACAGAAGGACATACTTGGAAACAAAACGGTATAACCAGCGATCGGGTTATTGCTTATAACCGTCATATTAATGATGGATCTACTGTGCTTTGGGAGTATGCCCAGCAGTTTATTGATGACGCTGTGCAAAAAGGCTATTTGAAGAAGGGGGAATAATGATAAATAACCCAATAGTAAAGTTTGAACTGTGGTGGGATGAGGTAAAGCGGATTGGATTAAAGCATCCTGGTGCGGTATGTGTTTCTACTATTGATGAGCAAGGTTTCCCGTCAGGCCGCTTTGTTGACCTGAAAGAATTTGCAGATGATTGTTTTATATTTTGTACGAGTCTGGATTCTCAGAAAGGACATGATATTGAGAGAAATGATAAAGTGGCCTTAACGTTTTGGTGGGAAGCGATCGGGTATCAGGTACGGATTATTGGGCATGCGTCGCAAATTTCTTCTGCAGCGGCAGATCGGTATTGGAATACAAGGCCTAGAGATGCGCAAATCACAACGCTTAGCTGTCAGCAAAGCAAACTCCTTATATCCGAAAAATTGCTACAGGTGCAGTTTGAAAAAATAAAAGCAAGCTTAGAAGGGGTGGAGATTTCGCGGCCAGGCAATTGGGGCGGATACGCCGTTAAGCCGGTAATGATTGAGTTTTTGACCTTTAAAGCAAGCCGCCTGCATCTTCGTGAGCGGTATACAATAGTCGGGAATGAGTGGAGCAAGGAACTATTGCAACCCTAGCAGCCTACTAGAAATAGTATGGAAGGTATACGGTGTACACTAAATTAATATGATAAACATTAGGAAGGTAACAGCATATGATACGAATTTTAGAACTGCCAATTGAATATGAATTCAACAACCAAAAAAGTTATTTGTATCCCAGCCTCATTGTAAAAGATAATGACTTGACACTAGTGGACACGGGATATCCTGGCTTTTTGCCGCTTATTGAGCATGAAATTCTGAAAAATGGTTTTACGATAAGTCAATTGAAACAAATTATTATAACTCATTATGACGATGATCATATTGGTTCACTCTATGAATTCAAACAAAAATATCCATGGATACAGGTTATATCCAGCGCAATTGAAGCGAAATATATTTGTGGTGCAGAAAAGTCGGAAAGGCTCGTTCAGGCTGAACAAATGCTGGAACAGATGACAGGTGAAGCGGCTGATTTTGGCAATTGGTTTGTACAGCAATTGAATAATTTGCAGCATGCTGCTGTTGATCAAACAGTCCAGGATGGAGATATGATTTTGGATAATCAATGCAAAATAATAGCAACCCCAGGTCATACTTCCGGTCATATCTCCTTGTACTTTCCGGCAATAAAAGCAGTAGTGACGGGAGATGCTGCTGTGGCAGAAAATGGCCAGCTCATTGTTGCAAATCCACAGTTTTGCTTGAATCTTGAGCAGGCGGAGCATTCTCTAAACAAGGTTAAGAATCTGGGCGCAAAAAAATATTTTTGCTATCATGGCGGGAATATTTCGGTGAACTCGACGGTGATTTAGATAGGCAGGAGAAAATGATGCGCTGATTACTGTAAGTTTAATGACAGGGACGAAGGAGCGGTTAGAGATGGGGATGACAGGTAATTATATTGCAGTAGATAGTGAGACGATCGTAAAGATTGCTAGTGGCGAATTGCAATTGGAGGAGCTAGATCCGGCCGAATATCCGTCGCTTGATATCGACAAGTCGTGGCAGGCGATTTTGTATACATTGTGTGGGGAAGTTTTCAACGGGGAACCGCCGCTTGGCTATGTAGTGCCGCTGCTGGAGGATCAGACGCTGGATTTTCTGGATTATGGCGCTTTTTATGTAAAGCCTGAACAAGTTGCTGCTGCAGTGGCAGCTATTAGCGGTATAAGCGAACCTGATATGCGTCAACTATACAACTTTGAAGGCATGGTATCAGAGGCAATCTATCCAGTTTTGGAAGACGAGGATCGGGATGAGTTTTTCTCCTATATGTTTGCACATTTTGCAGACTTGCGTTCGTTCTATGAAACAGCGGTAACAGGCAATCAAGGGATTATTTTCTGGATATCGTAGAAACCTAGAGGGAGCTCTAACAGGTCAATGTGATCTATTAGAGCTCCATCTGTATTTAAAGCTTTACTTGATTACGCCGCAAGCGACGCGATCGCCAGAATTGCCCGCAGGATCCGTCTTATAGTCATCTGCCGCAGCATGAATAACAAGAGCGGTTCCGCCTGGCTTCACAATCGAATTAGGTTTGCCAGGCTGCAAGGTGATTACTGCAGATGTAATATCTGCTGCTACTTTGCCGTCAGCTCCTACTGTAATATTAGGCAAATCGCCTAAATGGAAGCCTTTCGGATTATCAAATCCATGCTCCTTGCTCGTTGGGTTGAAATGAGCGCCAGCACTTGTAAACTTTGGAGGCTCGCATAGTCCCTTTTCATGGATATGAATGCCATGAACGCCAGGTGAAAGCTTCTCCGCCTCAACATGAATCAATACTTTGCCAGCCTGCTCGGTTAGAACAGCCTTGCCGATGGCTTCGCCGTTTGTATTCACAATGGAAACAATTATAGCATCGCCTTGTTTTTTCTCTTCAGCAAGCGATGTTGCTGCTATGCTCATATGCAGCACAAGTAAAAAAGTGAAAAGCGGAATTATTCTTTTCATAGAAACCTCCATCATTATGTGCAATTGTTTTGATGCATACAACATCATTATAATGCACATAAAAATGGAAATTATTCACTGGCGAGACGGAAACGATCCTCTTCTTTTATTTTTGCTATCGCTTCATTTTTAGTTCGAACGCCCAGCTTGTCATAAATTTTTTTTAAATACTTCTCAACCGAGCTTTCGCTCGTATTAATGGCAGCTGCAATTTCAGCATTAGTCACTTTTTGCACAATGAGAGATACAATCTTTTGTTCTGTTGTTGTAAGATCAGCCTCCCAATAATGTTTAACATCTTCGGAGCGAATCAGCTGCATCTGTCTAAATAGAGGAAGCGGAATGATTGTACTGCCGCCTATAACCGTATGAATTAATTGAATAACCTCTTGAGAGGATGCGCTTTTGTTGAGCATGCCGCTTACACCATTTTCTAGCAGCAGGTTGAAATAAGGCTCATAGTCATAGCCCGTATGGATAATGACATGAGTAGCAGGATACTTTTCTTTAATACGGTAGCAAACCTGAATGCCTGATCGATCGGGCAGGCTTAAATCTAATATGACAATTGAAGGCTTTAAGCTATAAGCAAGCTCAATTCCTTCATGCCCGTTGGAAGCAAGACCTACAACTTGAATCGATTCATCTTGCTCCAGAATATGCTTAAGCCCAGCAGCCATTGCGGGATGATCATCGATAATAAGTACTCGAATTACTTTTACCAATTCATCATTACTCCTCAGCTAATATAATTAGAACGGATAAGCCTCTGCCAGATGCGGTTTTTACTTCAATGCTTGCATCGATATTGGCAACGCGCTGTCGAATGCCTATCCAGCCCATCGTGTCTTCATGCTTGTGTTCAGAAATGCCAACGCCATTATCTGAATAGTGAAGGCAGTACTGATAGTCGGTTTTATAAAAATGCAAGGATACATTATGTGCCTTAGAGTGCTTCTTGGCATTGGATAGCAGCTCTTGAGAAATACGAAATAGCTGCAGTAAAATATCCGAAGGCAGTGCGTCCCATTTTTTTGAATGTTCAATTTTTAATCGCAGCTTATAGGGCGCAATTCCGCGCTCTGTTTCAATGAGGTTGGAAATGGCTACTGCAAAGCCAGCCTCTTTTAATTGATGCGGATACAAAAGAAATGCCGCTTCCCTTGCATTGATATTTATAATATCAAGAAACTCGGTCAGCTCCTGCAAATATATATTGATTTCATTGGCATTTAGTTTCTTTTCTTGAATTTTCACGACACGCTGTCTGGCAAAAAAGATATCCTGCAGCACAGTATCGTGCAAGTCGGATGCGATACGCGCACGTTCCATTTCTTGCAATTGAAAGGTTAATTTATTAATCCACTGCGAGGCAGCAAGCGGCTGTTCGCTGGCAGCAGCAGCTTCATTGATATAATTGGTTACTCGCATAGACAGCTTCTTGCTTAAATGAATGTTTTCAATAACGAGAGATAATGGACCGCATAGCGTTTCCAGCCACTGCTGGCAGGCCGCAAGCAGCGAACGATTAGGATATTTAATAATTAAATAACCGGAGTAGTCTGCGTTCTGTTCAATGTCAAATATAAGATACTCACTTGCAATCGTACTCTCGGAATCATTTTGCAAAATTTGCTTAAGATGCTCTTTATCAATATCGCCATGAGAGAAAAAGTTGAAATGGCTATAGTAATTAATACAAACAGCAGCATGTTTTACTTTTAATACTCTGCACAGCTCAGGAAGGAAAAACGTGCGCAAATCCTCAAGCTGCTGTATTTTTTTGAAGTTTCTTATGATTTGATGCATGGCGAGCGTAGTTGGGTTGCTGCGATGGGTTAAAGTAGAAAAAAACTGTATCAGCATCTTCTCAATTCCTGACCACTTGAAATTAAACAGCTTCTTTCTTGAAGCAAAGTAGAAAAAGAAAATAGGAAACAAAATAAGAGCCCAAATTGTATTGGAATAACTTACACCTGTTACGCCAAATAAATCCGGAATAATCGAAAGCAGCAAAATAGGCGTAAAGGAAATTCCAAAAGCGAAAAACATCGTTTTAATAATATTGGCAGAATAAGAATATTCGTACCTTCTTTTAAAGTATAAGAAAATGAGAAACACTAGGCTCAATATGCATACTGTAGTAAAAAACAATAGTGAAAAAAATCGGTCAAAGCTATAGTACTTATAGTTTGCTAGCGGAGTAAAGTACACTAATCTTGCTAAGCTAATGGGAATCAGCATGTAATAGAGAACTTTAATTAACATGAATGGAAAAAAGGACTGTCCCTTCTCTTCTAAAAGCCGGTACATAAAATGAACAAATAAAACGGGTACAATGGATAATGCATTAAATATTAAATATATGGCGATTGCATCTCCACGCGAAGATGCTTCAATGCTCATAAATATGAATCCCATTAAAACGAATAATAGAATAAGAAGTTTGGTTGAAGCGCTATAAACGGCTCTGGTATATAATGCTGCAGCAACTATAAACATGATTAATTCTATAGCATTTAGAAGCAGCGGCTGCATAGTATTAGGGCTTTCCACATCATAAAGCGTAAATTCGTAAATGGAATTATCTCGCAAAACTTCGACACTTCGGGCTTGTTCGATACTATGAAATTTGGGAACACTAAAATGCTGCATGACGGGTCTGCCATCAATGCGCAAGACCTCGTCATACAGCTCCAGACCAATAATATTTGCAGCACTACCAGAGTGGAATTTGGATATGATCCACTTATCTGAATCTGTTGTGCTTACTTCAACACCCAAATACATATAGTGATAGGATACAAAGCTTAGCCATAAGTGTACTGCAAATATTACTGCGCCAACCCATATCATAATGAGTTTTTTTGATTTTAAAACAGGAAACATAAAATATTATGCCCAGAACGGATTTTCTTTTTTGTCTTGTTGATTTGATTTGGCGAAACTAGCTTCAAGTGCTTTTTTGCTTTCCGGAGAAAGATTGGAGATTTTTAAGCTTGTAATGACTGGTTTGCCGGCTTGCTTGCTATTTGCCATTTCAATTGCTGAATCTTTTAATTGCTTTGTCCACATAGTAATCGCCCCTTAAAATGAAATTGTGATTATTTACATCTATATTAACATATTTGAAAGACTGGTAATACATAGAATTCCGTAAACTTTTTGAAAGTTTCCTCAATTTTTTTTGAGGAATCTAGCAATTGCCAGCTGTTCAAATTGGTTTTTCCAATAGGAATCCGTATGCTGCAATTGATTCAGCTGCTCGCTTGCCTGCTGCGCGTAAAGCATTTGGACGGCATTTGTATATTCAATGACGCCTGATTTCTCGATAAAATCTAGTATTTCAAGCTTATGAGTAAGAAATTGCTGCTGTTCACAGTTTTCGTTATAGTATTTACGGAGAATGGGCAGGTATGTATCGCTTTGCTCTAGCAGAAATAAAGTAGAGAGTGTAATTTTACGCTGGACAAGATCATTACGGTAATCGATTCTAGTTATATTTTTTATATCATTCTCCAGCTGCGCAGCAATGCCGATATTGGCAGCCATGCTGGAAAGCAGGTCAAGCTGGCTTTCATGCATAGCGTTACGATCTGGACAACCCATTAGAATAGCCAGCTTTATGAGGGACGACGATTTTTCGCTTACCATCTGCAGGTATTGCTCCTCGTCAGTTACTTCATTGCCAATATCTCTATGCTGGCCATTATGTGCGGCAGTAATCAGCTGGAGCATAGCAGGGCTGAGAGCAGGTGCGGACATGTTGCCGGCGATTGCAGCTGTTAGCAGGGCAGTAGCGGCGTTTATTGCAATAGGATGGTCACAGCTCATCCAAGGAGGGTCCGTATTATCCTGATCCTGCAAATCATCTAAAATGTCGAGGCTTAAAATAATTAATTCGGTTTGCGCGGCTGTGTGATGGATACGCGAGGAAGTTCCGCCGAGCAAATGATGTGTATATAAAGTTAGCTTGGGCCATATCGATGTCTCGGCCTTTTTGTAAGCAATAAATTGATGAACAAGCTCATTGAGCTGACCGTGATAAATATGAGCATTAATAATTTGCGAGATTGCCTCGTGAACATAATTCTCTGCAGTTAACTGCTCCTTAGAGCGAAATTGAGTATCCATTGCTTGCCCCCTTAAAAGTGAATTAATTATCAATACATCCTCTAATTACCATATCACACTGATTTTTGTTAGGGTACTAGATATTTGGTTCAAGAAGAAACGCTGCGCGTCCTTGACTAAGGATGTACCGTTTTTCGGTGAGACTGTAACGATTTACTTCCGGTGGACGAATAAGAGATGACATGTCAAAAAGTTGAGAGGCGGAGAGGGCGGGATGCACCAGGAAGAGGTCAAGCTTAGAATGTTTGTAGAAGGCAGCCGTGCTGCTTTTGAAGACATTGTTCTGGCTTACCGGGAGCCTGCAATCCGTTTTGCGTGCCAGTATGTCCATGATCCCTACATTGCAGAGGATTTGGTTCAGGAGTGTTTTGCCTACTTGTACGTATATCCATGGAAATACAATTTTCGAGCTTCCTTTAAAACCTATTTGTTTACGTTGATTCGAAACAAGTCCGTGGATTATTTGCGCAAAAAAGAAAGAAGACGGGAATGTACGGATCAGGAGGAGGAAGTGTGGAGAGAAACGGGAGAAACGGCTCCAGGTCCAGAACAGAGCGTGCTGGATAAAGAAAACAGGCAGTATTGGGAGTATGTGCTTAGTTCCTTAAGCAGCGAGTACAGGACAGCTCTGTATATGGTCGATGTGGAAGGGATGTCTCCCAAAGAAGCGGCTGCTGTACAAGGAAAGACGGCAGCGGGATTTCGGGTTACGCTTTTCCGGGCGAGAAAGAAGCTGAAAGCATTCGTGGAAAAGGAGGGTTTGTATGAAAGATTGGAATGGGATTGAAGGCAATCAGAGTATAAATCAATTTGATGACGAAATCTTTTTGCGCGGCATCTATCGAAAAGTGACGGTTCTGGAATATGAACAGCGGGAAAATGAACGTGTTTTGGCCAATCGCAGGCGATTGCGCAGGCAATGGCTTATCAGGCTGGGAGTGACGACGGGTGCTGTAATAGGACTCATCTATATTATGCAAATTAATTCTTTTGATATGATAGCGGTCCTGCCGCTTTCCTCTGTTCTCATTACATTGGGGCTTCTGTTGGAGCATATTGAGCTGCGAATGACTGCGAACAAGGAATAGGATATTCGACAAAGGACACATAATGGAGCGTGAACAAGATGGAGATAACGTTGAATGAGTTGACCAAACGTTATGGTAATAAAACCGCACTAAATGGCGTTACGCTGAAATGGGAGGACGGCGTGCAGGGACTGCTCGGACCTAACGGGGCAGGTAAAACAACGCTGATGAGGCTGTTGGCCACCTTGCTCACGCCAACATCTGGCAGTGCAGTAATTGATGGGGTTCCACTGAAGGAGAAACATAAAATTAGGCAGCTTATCGGATATTTGCCTCAGGAATTTTCCTTTTATCCTGGTATGACCGTGATGGACGCCCTGGATTATCTGGCCCTTCTCTCCGGTGTCAAAGCGGCTGTGGATCGAAAAAGGAAAATCAATGAATTGCTGGAAGCTGTCAATCTGGAGAACCACCGCAAAACAAAGGTAAAAGCTTTGTCTGGAGGGATGAAGAGAAGACTGGGAATTGCCCAAGCCATGATTCACGAGCCGAAATTACTTATAGTGGACGAGCCTACTGCAGGATTGGATCCTGAGGAGCGTATACGGTTTCGTCAGTTGCTAGCCAGCTTTTCTGAAAACAGGATTGTACTTTTATCTACACATGTCGTAGAAGACATTGAATCCTCCTGCCGTGAAGTGACTGTACTGACAGAGGGCTCGGTTCCCTTTCAAGGCAGTATTGCACAATTGGCGGAGCAAGCCAGGGGAAAGGTATGGACGGCAGAAGTGGACAACGCTGATTGGCGCGCTGCAAACCAGTCAATTAGAATTGTTTCCGCTGTAGCCAAAGGCTCTCGCATGAGTGTCCGATTTCTAGCGGAATCTCCTCCCCTGGCCGAGGCGGAGGAAGCGGAGCCAACAATGGAGGACGGATACCTCTGCCTGGTCAAGGTGAGGGGGAAACTTCAATGAGCTTTTTGACACTCCTAGGCAAGGAATTAGGGATGTTGAGCCGAAACCTGGTTGTATATCTGCTGCTGGCCGTTATTGTCCTGTTTTATTGGACCAATTATGCAACGGAAGAAAGCTGGAGTGAGGGCAGGGCACCTGTACCTCCTACAGAAACGGCTGATCCATTCTTGGCAAGTGGGGAAGGTACTTTGGAAGAAGTCCCTCCAATGCCCGTATACGGCTTTAAAGAAATAACAGATCCCGTACTCATTGCGCAGCGTTACCTCTGGATGCTGGAGACTGATCTGCAGAGGGGATGGATGGAGCGGAGGATTATTTTTGGGGCGTTTGCACACAAAAGCCGATTGTCGCAGAAAGATCGGGAGCATATGAAGGAGACGATTTCCGATTTTGAACGGGTTGTGAAAGAACCAACAAAGTATACAGGAATTGAGGCGAAGCAGATAGCGGCTGATTTGGATAGCGCGCTTGGCGGCTGGACCAGTTACATGAGGGAAGGCGTTACATTCATCGAGCCGATTGAAACTTTCGAAGACGCGATGGAAAGCTATCGCGTTTTAGAGACGAACTACGCAGAAAGAGTGGCCGATGGTCAGATTTACCCGGGAATGGCAAGATTATTCAGTGATTATATGGGGCTTACCGCTGGTTTATTTCCTGTTTTTCTGGCTGCTTTCGCGATGGGCCGGGATAGAAGCAGCCGAATGTTTGAACTTGTTGCCAGTCGCTCTATCCGGGCATGGCGTTATGTCGGGGCCCGTTATTCGGCGCATGTTATCCTTATTTCACTTATTTATTTGCTGCTTGCGACAGTCGGAGCATGGCAAACGGCGGCAGCGCTCGATGGAACAGAAGCGTTCGGAGCAGCTTTGCCGATTTTCCTGTCTTACGCGGCTGGATGGCTGGTTCCTACCATCATGGCGACTACTGCATTCGGTATGCTGATTAGCATTGCAACTGGCAGTGGTGTTGCTGTAATACCTCTTCAAATTGTATGGTGGTTTATTTCGGTCTTCCCTTTAATTGGAGATTATAGATTGCATAAACTCTTTTTACGGTTTAATACTGGTGCGGAGGCAGGAACCTTTCACCGGTATGCAGATATGATTATGGCTAATCGGTTATTCTACGTTTTTTTAGCTTTGGCAATGATTACTGCCGCAACAATAATTTGGGAACGCAAAAGGAGCAGTGGGAAAATGACAAAAAGCGTTTTTAACCTTCGGAGAAAGCAGGCAGGGATGCTTCTGCAGAATGGGAATGAGGGATGAGCACACCTTTATCATCTTTACAGTCTGTTTCTGTTCGTCAACAAAAGAGCCCAGCGGCTCTTTTATTGTGGAATCTACGTCTTTTAGCCGGTCCACTTTGGCTAGCGGCTTTACTGATTGTTTTAATGCTTGCGGCATTTTCTAATCCCTCCTTTATGGGGACTGTCGATGCGGCGTATTGGGGTGAACGTTTCGTAGCGTTGTTGTCTTTGCTTCTATTCCCTCCTCTGGCGTTGATGGAATCTGGAGGGATAGGCGAAGGCTTGCTTGCTAAGAGACAACGTCTTGAGATCGTTTTATTATGCCGTTGGTTATTGTCCGGATGCTATATGGCCGTAATTGTGGCAGTTTTTTATGGGGTTACAAGATTACTGGGGGCAAGCTATGACGAGATGCTTATGCTTGGTGCCTTGATTAATAGTTTGGCGCTCGGCTCTGTTGCTTTACTGGCCGCCATTCTTTTTTGCAGCCTTTCCGGAGGTTATATACTAGTATTCGCCTGGTATTTGCTGGACTGGACGACTAAGGGGAAATGGACGGGGAAAGTGTATTTATTCAGCATGTCAGATGGTGCTTGGAATGGGGATAAGCTGTGGCTTCTTGTTGTTGCTCTGCTTTGTGCGACATGTTCGGCATGGTTATTGCCTCGATTGATTAAGGGGAAAGCTTTTAGCTAGGATTACTAGCGTTTTAAGTAACTAGTAGATTATTTCAAAAGTTTGGACGTTTTGATTGAAAAGTAAAATGAGAATAGCATTTATTTGAGACTGTCGATTCATTGTGAGCAACTATTTATAAGCAATGAGAAAGGGGAAACGGAGAGCAAGAATGGGAATGGAGAAGCGGCAGCGTCCGCCTTTGTAGGCTAATTTTTTCTTTTACAGGGGTTATTTATTCATAAAAATTAGACTACAACAGCGGTCGGAATCCCAATCTTGATCGCAGTGCCACCCCTTCTATTGCTTGTTGCGACTATCCACAATGAATCGACAGTCTCTGTTTACGCGTTATATCGAACAAGTGAAAAACTGGTTGTTTAATTCCATTCTAGGAATCAAACAACCAGTTTTTATTTAAATATAAGAAAGTATAAGTTATTACCTTATACCTGTTCTTATATTTCATCGGTAAACGCGCCGCCTTTCCAAAGGACGGCGGAGCCGTTTATCCTTGGTATTACCTTGAGAGTAGGACGATTAATGATGGCTGGTTTAAGATGAAGTTATTCATTTTCCAGGAGAAGGTTCTGGGGATGTTATTCATAACGCGCCGTAACGGTGTGCAACGAATAATAGGCTGCAAATGCAGCAAATACTACGATAAATGCACGAAAAATGAGCTCTTTTAACGCCAACAAGCTATTTCTGACATGCTAATGACAGATACGAAACGCAAAAAATGATGAAAAGTTGTAAAGAAGTTCATACTTATGAACAAACGGTGAACTTAGTATGATAGTTACAGCCCCACAAATTAAGCATAGATAAAGGTGAAGATGCACATGATTAACAAACCAAGAACAAAGTTCGGCCAATTTATCGACAAGATTGATGGAAGGGTTTTCCTGCTGATTTCCTTGTTGCTCGGATTGCTGACGTGGCAGTTAGTTTCTATGACGAGTGCAGGTGCCGTTTTCGCTGGTCCTGTAGATACGTTTAATGCTTTTGTAAAAGAAATTTCCAATGGAAAATTGCTCGAGCATACTTATGTGAGCTTGTATCGCGTACTAGGCGGATTCATTCTTGCACTTATTATTGCGATTCCAGTAGCCTTTCTAATGGGCTGGTACAAGGTTTGCAGATTGCTGGTTGAGCCATGGATCCAATTTTTGAGAACGATTCCACCAATTGCGTATATCCCGCTTGTCATTGTTGCTCAGGGCGTTGGTGAAAGCGCTAAAATAACTGTTATTTTTATAGCTTCCTTTCTAGTAATGGTTGTTTCTATTTATCAAGGGGTACGTAATGTTGATGTTACATTAATTAAAGCTTCGCGAGTCCTTGGTGCTAAAGATAGCGATATATTTTTAAAAGTTATTATTCCGGCAGCATTTCCGTTTATATTAGTTGCGCTTCGTTTGGGTTTAAGTGCGGCACTTACAACATTGATTGCGGCAGAGCTTACAGGCGCTCAAGTAGGTCTTGGTCAAATGATCCAAGAAGCGAGCTTGTATTTTCGAATGGAAATCGTTATTTTAGGTATCGTTGTAATCGGGGTTATCGGTTTTATTTTGGATAAAACATTATTGTTCTTAGAAAGGAAGTTGGCAGGATGGCAGGAAGTGCGGAGCGTATGATGAATAGTGAGCCGAAAGTTGTCGTCGATAAAGTCAGAAAAGTTTATCAGTCAAGCCGCGGTGAAGTAGTAGCCCTTAATGATACGAATTTAACGATTAATAATAATGAATTTATTTGTGTAGTAGGTCCTTCAGGCTGCGGCAAAACAACGCTTCTTAATATTCTTGGCGGATTGGACGAGCCTACCTCAGGCGAAATTAGAATAGATGGCAAGCCGATCAGCGGTCCAAGCGCGGAGCGAGGAATCGTATTCCAGCAGTACGCTTTGTTCCCGTGGTTAACGGTTAGACAGAATGTTGAGTTTGGCTTAAAGCTTAAGAAGGTTGGAAAAAGCGAACGCAAAGAAATTGCTGAAAAGTATATTGAATCCGTAGGTCTTAAAGACTTTACGAATTCTTATCCGAAAGAGCTTTCTGGAGGTATGAAGCAGCGTGTTGCGATTGCCAGAGCTTATGCGGTAAATCCAAAACTGCTGCTGCTTGATGAGCCGTTCGGTGCGCTGGATGCACAAACTCGTACGCAGCTGCAGGTTGAGCTTCTAAATACTTGGGAGCAAGAGCAAAAGACATGCTTCTTTATTACACATGACGTGGAGGAAGCGGTACTGCTTGCAAACCGCGTAGTTGTTATGAGTGCAAGACCAGGTAGAATTAAGACGATCATTGACATCGATCTTAAACATCCGCGGACACAAGAAACCCGTATGTCCAAAGAGTTTAACGATATAAAGAATGAAATTTGGAATCAGGTGTATGAAGAATACCTAGGTGCCAAAAAATAATCGAAAAGAGGGGATTGCTTTGAAAAAATGGGTCACGCTTATGTTAACAGTAGTTTTAGTATTTGCATTGGCAGCATGTGGGAAATCAAACAATAATACAAACACCCCAAGTAATTCATCCACGCCATCTGGTGAGCAGCAAACACAAAAAGCAGATAAATTACGTATTGCTTATCACCCGAATATGGGCGGTTCATCAGCGATTATTACAGGTATTAAAAAAGGCTTCTTTAAAGATCAAAATCTTGATATTGAGCTTGTGAAATTTACTAGCGGACCAACTGAGATTGCAGCCATGGTTTCTGGAGACATTGATCTTGGCTATGTAGGTCACGGCGCGCATTTCCTTGCTGTACAAGGAAAAGTTAAAGTTCTTTCCCTGGACGTTCTAAGTAAAGCTGAAGAACTAATTGTTAGAAACGATACAGGCATTAAATCTGTTAAAGATTTGAAAGGCAAAACAGTTGCGACTCAGCTAGGCACTTCCGGCGATGTTGTACTTGATCTAGCTCTTAAAAGAGAAGGCATGACTCGTAACGATGTGAAGCTGATCAACATGGATATGGCAGGCGCAGTATCTGCATTTATCGCTAAAAAGGTTGATGCGGTTATCGTATGGGCTCCTTATTCTACAGAAGTTAAAAAGGCTGCAGGCAATGACAATGTTACGGTTCTTGCGGATAGTGCAAGCTTCAGTGATGAGTTTGTATTTCCTGCAAGCTGGGTTGCTACACCAGATTTCTTGAAGAAAAACGAGGACAAAACGGTTCGTTTCCTTAAAGCATTGCACCAAGCAATGGACTACAGAGTTGAGCACCTGGACGAGGTTGTTGATTATGTAGCGGAGCTTAATGACACGCCTAAAGATTCTGTACAGCAAGAAGTCGACACAGGCGTATGGTTAACGGGTAAAGAGGTTCAAGGATACTTTGCTGACGGTACGGCTAAAAAGTGGTATGAGCAGCAGCAGAAGCTATTCATTGACGGTGGCCAGCTTGATAAAGAAACACCAGTAGAAGACTATGTAACATTTGATCTAATGAAAAAAGTAGCGGAATAATTTCCCGACTTCAAAGAGCATGCTAGAATAGTAACGACAGATATTCTGTCGTTACTATTCCACTAGGGGCTAGAGAAAATGATCATATTTATTTTAGCGATCATGCTGATTACGGGAATCGTCCTAGTCTTAACTAGCATGAAATCGACATCGACCTGGCTTGCCGGCAGCTTTATTGGCAGCATGCTGCTCATCGTCGGTTTCATGTTTTATTTTGCTAAGAGCGGCGGGCTGCCGTATCGCATGGAAATTATTTTTTTTCTCCATACGGACATCCATCGTTATTTTCAATATTCCATGATTACAATCGATCAAATGAGCCGCTTGCTATGCATAGGCCGAGCAGTCTTTTTGTTCTTCTCAGCCGGATTTGTGATCAACGTGAGCGATATTATTGGCCGTAATCAAAAACGTTACCTTTATGGTGCTGTTTTTGTATTTGCATTAATGAATTATTTGATCTATGAGCCGACTATTTATGCCGCTCTTACTGCCGGGGCATCTGATACGGTGCATACCTGGACTGCCGTTATTGTGCGCGGGTTGAATATTATGTACGTACTGGGTACGCTATATATATTGTTTAGACAGCTTAAGCGGATGAAGACGCCTTGGCTAAAAAACAATTTTATGATTGTACTTATAACAGTAGTGAATTTGCAAATTATTTTTATGCTGTTTGGCGTTTTTTCACCGTTGCAGGTAAGCCATGCAATTGCTGTTAACAATTCCTTTCTCGGAACGCTCTACTATGGGCATACATTGTCGCTAGTGCAATGGTACGTGATGATTGTTGTCAGCTTTTTGATGACGATTGTTGGCACGATGTCTTTGTGGAAATATAACAAGCTCATTGGACAAATCGGCAAGCCGGAAATGATGCTGGAGAAAAAAATACGGGAGAACAATATGGGCGTTCGTATTTTTACGCATGGCATCAAAAATCAGCTGCTGGCCCAGCGTGTGCTTATTCGCAATATGAAAAAGAAAAGCATGGAAGAGAATGAAGAAACTGCTGCGCAGGAAATAATAAGCGGGCAATTGGAGCAGCTCGCTCAAAGCAATGAGCAGATTTTGCAGCGGATGGATGAGCTGTACAGCGCGTTCAAATCTAACCGGATGCAGCTAAAGCCTACGCCGTTGCGCGTTATTTATGATGATGTGCTTAAAAAGCTTGAGGAAAGCCAGCGAAAGCTGCTGAAGACGAATGAGTTTGAGGATCAGTTTTTGCTTGCTGACCGTCCTTATATTGTTCAGACGATATGCAATTTGCTAAGCAATGCCTTCGATGCAGTTGCAGACAATGAGGCTAATGGGCGTAAGCAGATCGTCAGCTTCGATGCTTATCAGGCAGGGGACAGAATTGTATTGCAGATTAAAGATAACGGAGTAGGTATAGAAAAAGGGCAGAGGAATCGTATATTCGAGCCTTTCTATACACGCAAAAATTCCAATACGAATTGGGGAATTGGTTTATCTTATGTCCAGCAAACCGTCAAAGCACATTTTGGTTTTGTACGCTTTGAAAGCAAACTAGGGGAGGGTACGACATTTTATGTTTACTTACCCATCTACAGGCCAAACAGCTAGGCAAGAGGAGAATATAAGGGTTATAATTGCTGAGGATAATGAAATTTTGCGGCAGGATTTCTCCGAGATGATTGAAGATTGTCCGCATATGAGTCTTGTGGGGGCTGCTTCATCCGGCGCAGAGGCTGTAGAGCTGGCATCGCAGTCCGATGCAGACATTATACTCATGGATATTGAGATGGAATCCCATCAGGACGGGATAGAAGCAGCAAGCCGATTGTCTGCTTTAAAGCCGCAGACCGGCATCATTTTTTTGACCGTGCATGAAGATGATGAAACGATCTATAAGGCCTATACGCTCAATAATGCTAGAGATTATTTAGTCAAATCTGCTGAGCATTCCGAAATATTGCGCAGCATAGAGGATGCTTTCGAAGAACAAACAAAAGGCTCCTCCTCCATGGCTTCCAAGCTGCAAACCGAATTTTCTCGTCTGAAGCAAACCGAAAGCAGCTTATTATTTTTTATGACGATATTATCACAGCTTACGCAGGCGGAGCGGGAAATTATTAAGCTATTGCTTGAAAGCTATAAAGTAGACGAAATCGCGCGGATGCGCATGGTGGAGCCTGTTACCATCAAGTCGCAAATTAATACTTTACTTAAGAAATTCAATATGAAACGCACACGGGAAATTGTTAATTTAATTCGCAAATTAAATATAACCTTTCTATTTGAGATTGGTTAACTATAATAACTATTCGGGGTGACTAACATTGAGTACGAATCGCAGACCCAATATTTTATTTATTATGTCAGATGACCATGCTTCACACGCTATGAGCTGCTATGGCAGCCGTATTAACCAAACACCGCAGCTGGACCGCATTGCAGACGAAGGTATTTTATTTGATAACTGCTTCTGCACCAACTCTATTTGCTCGCCGAGCAGAGCTGCTATTTTAACAGGCAAATACAATCATCTTAATGGCGTTAAATCGATTGAAGATGAGCTGGACGGCCGTCAAATGACCTTCCCAAAGCTGCTTCAAGCTGATGGGTACCAAACGGCTATGATCGGCAAATGGCATTTGGGACATGGCGGCAACGCTGACCCTACAGGCTTTGATTTTTGGACCGTCGTGCCGGGCCAAGGGGAGTACCATGATCCTCATTTCTATGAAATGGGCGAGCTGAAGCAGTTCAAAGGCTATGCAACAGAGCTCATTACCGACTTCTCCATCGACTGGCTGGAAAAACGGGATAAAGACCGTCCATTCCTGCTGATGTGTCACCACAAAGCGCCGCATCGTCCATGGCAGCCGGCTGAGAAATACGCTAATCTGTATGATGATATTGATATTCCAGAGCCGGAAACCTTCTATGATGACTATGCGACACGCTCTGATGCAGCAAAAGAAGCAAAAATGCGTATCGAATCCGACATGAATGATCTAGTCGATCTGAAAGCAACACCGCCGGAAGGCCTGACGCCGCTTGAAGAGAAAAAATGGAGATATCAGCGCTATATCAAGGATTATTTGAGATGCGTGGCGTCCATTGACGAATCAATTGGCAACTTGCTTGATTATTTGGACAAAGAAGGCATTGCGGAAGATACAATCGTTGTATATACATCTGACCAAGGCTTCTTCCTTGGCGATCATGGCTGGTATGACAAGCGCCTTATGTATGAGGAGTCCCTGCGCATGCCGTTTATCGTTCGTTATCCGCGTGAGATCAAGGCAGGCTCACGTACAGATGCGATGGCGCTGAATGTTGATTTCCCTGCGACATTTTTGGATTACGCGGGCGTTCCTGTTCCTGAAGAAATGCAAGGCTATAGCCTGCGTTCGATTTGGGAAGGGCAGACGCCTGAGGGCTGGCGCACATCGATGTACTATCGCTACTGGATGCATCTGGACGAGCATCATAATGTGTATTCCCATTATGGTATTCGCACAGAGCGCTACAAGCTTATCTACTATTATGGCGAAGCGCTTGGCACATCCGGCTCCATCGACGAAAACCGCCCGCCAGAGTGGGAGCTTTACGACCTTGAGAAAGATCCGTATGAGCTGAACAACGTGTATCATAATGAGGAATACGCGGATATTACGCGTGAGCTGAAGCAGGAGCTGCATCGTCTGCAGAAGGAAGTGCAAGATGAGCCTGTGGAGGAAATAGAGTAGGAAACGGTGGCTATTTGGGACCAACCAGTAAAGCAAACAGTGAACCAACTAGCAAAGTGAATAGTAGAACCAACCAGTAAAGTTATAGTAGACCAACCGGCAAACGCAAAATTGCTGGTTGGTTTTTTTGATATGGGGCGGCGCAGATTCTAACGAATCGTGAAAGCCTTATTTGGCCGAAAAAGCCACTTTTGAAAATCTAACGAAACTATACGTTCTTATGTGTGTCTAAAGGTGCCTAAAACAGTGTTTTGTTCACGGATAGCGCTGGCTGGATTCGTTACATTATCATTACCTGTTTTTCGCAATAGAAACTAGCAGCTGTGCAGCATCTGCTAAGGTCCAGTAAACGATTTGCAAAACTGTAACGGATGTGAGAAGCGCTATTTATTCAAAAAAGGCAGTTTTGAATTTGTAACGGTTGCCATTAACGCTATTTGCTATTTTTTTGCTTTATAAGCCCGATTTGGGGCAAATAAGCGCTGCTAGAACCGTTAGAATTTTAAAAGCGGTTTTTTAGGCCAATTAGTGCCTGTGGCAACCGTTAAAGTGGAACAAACGTAAACGATAGTAACAAACTAGTGACAGTCTTTATGCGAAATTACGAATACAATCGTTGCCCATGCTTCGTATATAGTTGCCCACAATTAATCGACATCCTCCTTAGGTTCGTTACAGTTTTGTATGTTCGTTCGAGTTGCTTCGGTATGATCGCGAATCGCGCAAATGAATAACAAACCGACTTCTACCTAATGAAGTCGGTTTTGTTTTTTTATCCTTCTCAAATCCAACTCCTTCTTAAAATGCCGCTTGACAGAAATTAACCGTTTGAACAATAGTGAAGTGTAAAGAAAACGGTTACCTCGTACTTGCCCAAGCGTTGCAGCAACCGGAATGGAGGAAATAATGAAAAAAAGAACGACGCTATACAGCAAAATGAATATAGCCATCTCTATTTTTATTATCATCACATTGGTTGTGTACGGCATTCTCAATCAAATGAATGTTCAAGTTGTAGAGAGGCTGCTTCAGAATGAAAACAGCAACCAATTGGAATTTTTGCGCAAGCAAATGGATGCGACTGCTTATACACTGGCTATGAATACGATTTCCTTGTCGCGCGATCCGTCTGTATTGGAGCTTGAGAAAGCGTTGTTTAAGCAGGATGAAAAGCGGGTGATCCAGACGGAATCAATCGTGCAGGAAAAGCTTCATCTGCAAAGCTCATCAAGCAGCTGGTTCAATGAAATTTCACTCAGCTTTCCAGCTGCAGAACGGACCATTACTACAGGCATTAATCAAATTTTCAGCGTTTATGATGAAGTGCAATTGGAACGAAGCTCGAGGCAATCCGGCTGGATCTATATGCCCGCTAATTCCGAAGGAGGCGAAGCAAAGTTTATTTATACGGCCGGAGGTCCGATTAATGATACCGGGCGTATTGACCAAAGCATTGTCATTGTTCAAATGTCAGTCAACGAGAAAACCGTGTCCAATTTATTGGATCAACTGAAATCGGGCAGCAAGGGCGACCCCTTTATGATAAATAATAAGAAGCAAGTCGTATATAATGAAACCTCTGATTTCTCCCTTACGGATGCCGTTATACAGGCTTTGGATCAGGAAGAGCTGCAAGAGAGAGGTACGATGCAAACGAAGCTTCATAATAAAACGTATATTGTTAACTACGTCTATTCCCAAGCGCTTGATTTCTATATGGTGGATTATACGCCGATCCAGCAAATTCTTGCCCCGATCACGATGAGCCGGAATTTATTTTATGGCTGCATTGGCCTGCTGCTGCTGCTCGGATTTTTGGCTTCTTTTTTTATGTATAAAAATGTGCAGCAGCCGTTAAAAGCACTAACTGGCGTATTGAAGAAAATTCAAACAGGAGATTTTAATACGCGGATTAACCGCTGGTATCATAATGAATTTGATTACATTACAGTCAGATTTAATGAAATGGCTGGCCAAATTCAACACTTGTTTGAGAATGTGTATGAGGAGAGAAACCGTTCAAGGCTGGCTACGCTCAAGATGCTGCAAGCACAAATTAATCCGCATTTTCTTTATAACAGCCTCAATTTTATTATTAGCTCCGCTAATTTGGGCAGGCAGGAATCAGTCGTGGCCATGGCTTATAATTTGAGTGATTACTACCGGTATATGACAAGGCTTGAAAATCATCATACGAAACTGGAAGATGAGCTGAAGGTTATTCAAAACTATTTGGAGATACACAAACTTCGGCTGCAGCGGATTAATTACGAGATTCGTATGCCGGAGGAAATGCAGCATCTTTCTATTCCTCGCCTGCTTATCCAGCCTATTGTGGAGAATGCGCTGATTCATGGTCTGGAGCCGAAATTAGGCAAAGGAAAGATTACGATTATCGGATATAAAGAAGACGGTTTCTATTGGATTGCTGTCGAAGATAACGGTGTTGGAGTTTCTGACACAAAATTAGAAGAGATCAGGGAACGCCTTCATCAACAGGCGGATAATGAGTCAAGCTGCGGGATGCGAAATGTTAATATGCGGTTAAAGCATGAGTTCGGCGAAACAGCCGGGCTGCGCATAGAAAAGCTAAACGATGATTCTTCTGTGCGCGTAACGATTTATTGGGAGGGGAATGGCTGATGGCGCGCTTATTATTAGTGGATGACGAGCCGGTTATTTTAGAAGAGCTGGCCTTATATTTGAATGATATAGATGGTATTGAAGAGGTTTATACGGCTGATTCCGGGGTGGAGGCGGTAAAGCTGCTGGAACGAAGCCGGATTGACCTGATCGTAACGGATATCCGCATGCCGGGAATGTCAGGCCTTGAGCTGTGCGAATATGTTCATGGTAGAAAAGAACGGATTCCTTGCGTTCTGCTGTCCGGCTACGCAGAGTTCGGGTATGCCCAGCAAGCGCTGCAGCATAAAGCCTCGGCTTATCTGCTCAAGCCTGTCAAAAAAGAAGAGCTGGTGGAAACGATTAAATTGGAGGTTGAGAAAGCGAAGGCCAGAAATGAAGAGGAAGGCACGAATAAGAAGCTGCAGCAAACCTTGCGGTCTAATCTTTCGCTTTTGCAAGCAAATTTGCTGCTGGAGTTTTTGAATGGCAAGCAAGGCGATCCCAAAAGGCTGGAGGAGCAGCTTGACCGGCTGGAAATCCCTTTTCAAATTGGAGGCACCGCTGTATTAATGCTGCTCCGGATTGAAAATCGGCTGCTTGATTATGACGAAGAAAGCACTTCCTTGTTCGAATTTGCCATTATGAACATCGCGGAGGAAGTGTTCCATTCTTATTTTAACGTATGGCTGTGCAAAGACAGCTACCACTATCTTGTAATGCTGCTAAGTTTCAAGGGAGAAGCTCGATCCGCACAAGTGGAAATGAAGAAGCTGCTGGGCGAATTGGCTGGCGAGCTTCAAGGCCATGTGGCGGCTTTCTTAAAGGGCAGTATTTCGGTTGTCGTGAGCGGAGAAGCGGCATTTCCCGATCAGGCTGGCGAGCTGTATTATCATGCACTACAAGCAATAAAACAACTTCCGGACCAGGAACAGGCGCATTTGTTGAAGCTTTGGGACATGCCATCCTATCGCCAGTCTATCTTGCGCTCGCTGCAAAGGCTGTACGAACCGCCAGTCCTGCTTCAGATGCTGGAGGAACGCCGGTGGCAGGATGCTCGCGACCGTCTGGCCTATATTTTTGAAGAATTAGGCATAGAAGGGCTGGACACGTATGAGCACCGGGCAGAGGTTTATTATGCTTTGTCGAATGCCTATTACTGTATCATGCACAGCTGCGGCCATCAACTGGCGTCGGTGCTTGGCCAACAACGGCTCTTGGAAGCAAACAGCGCGCTGCTGCGCTCCGCCAAGCAGCTTAAAAATTGGTCGTTTAATGTGCTGGCCAAAATCGAGCAGGAAATTTCACAAGAGACCGGCGGCATGCTAAGTCCGTTTTTGCTGCAAGTCCATCAATTTATTGAGAGAAATTTGACGACAGTGTCGCTGCAGGAGCTCAGCGATCATTTAAAACTGCATCCGGCGTATATATCAGCCATGTACAAGCAGGAAACCGGGGAGAACTTAAGCGATTATATTTTCAGATACCGTATGGAAAAAGCGCGCTACTTGCTCCGCAGCTCCAACTCTAAAATTTATGAGATTGCAGAGCAGCTCGGCTATCAGTCAACGCCTTATTTTACAAAGCTGTTTAAAAAGCATTTTCAATTGACGCCGCAGGAATACCGGGATGCTCTTCAATAGGCATTCTTAAAAAATTCATCTACGATCTAAAAATGTTACCTGTGTTACGAAAAGCAAACCTCCTTTACACTTTATTCAACAGCCGGCAAAAATTCAAAACAGGAGGGGTTAGAAATGAGAAAAGCTTTAATTGTTTTATTCGCAAGCGTTTTTATAGTAGCCATGATTGGCTGTTCCTCAGGGAAGAAAGGCAGTTCGGGCGAATCTGACGGCAAGATTACTGAAATTACGATGATTTCTCAAGGGCAGTGGGAAAAGTCAGGCCTTCTGGATGTAATAGCGGGCTTTGAAAATAAGTATCCCGGCATCAAGGTGAAGGTGGAGAGCTATCCGTTCCGCCAATTGTTCGAAACGATTGAAGTAAAGCTGGGCTCCAAGTCAAAGGATTACGACGTCATTACGGTTGACGGACCTTTGGTAGCCAATTACACGGTTAAAGGTTATTTAGAGCCGTTAGAGTCATATATTTCTTCCAGCGAGTACAGCTCCAAATGGATCGAATCTTCCATCAATGCCGGTCAGTACGGAGGACAGCTGATGGCGGCTCCGATGAACACTTCATCACAGGTGCTTTATTACAATAAAGATATATTCGCAGAAAAGGGCGTTGAAACTCCCGAGTTTGACATTGAGAAGCGCTGGACATGGGAGCAGGTTGTCGAAGCGGCCAAGAAGCTTACTTACGATACGAACGGTGACGGCCAAAGCGATGTATTCGGCTTCAGCTTTGACCAGGTAAGCCGTGCTTATCAAACATTGGCCTTGTCGGAAAGCCTGGGTGCGAAAGTGATCGATGATAAAGGCATTTCGACTGCTGGACTGATTAACTCGGATTTGTCTGTCAAAGCGGCATCATTTTACTATGATATGTTCAATACTTGGAAGATCAGCCCGAGAGTGGCGCCCGATGTATCCAAAGAATATTTCTCATCCGGCAAAGTTGCCATGTTTGTAGGCGGAACGTGGAGCACCAAAGATTTTCTTGATGCGAAAATCAATTACGGCATTGCGCCGCATCCATATTTCGCGGGCGAGAAGGTTGCCACTCCAACGGGAAGCTGGCATCTGGGCATTAATAAATATTCGGAGAAGAAGGAAGCGGCAGCCAAGTTTATTGAATATTTTACGATCGGTGAAGGAGCGCGGATCTGGTTTGACGGCAATAAGGATCTGCCAGCGAATATCGATATATTGAAGCAGATTGAATCTGACGCGAAATTCGATGAGTTTCCTAACAACGTTTACCGCATCGCAACTTACGAAGCGCAAAATACGGCGGTTTCCCGGCCGCTGACACCGGGTTATCTGGATTGGGAGTCGCTGTATAATCAAGCCTTTGATGATATTAAAAACGGTACGGAACCAAAGAAAGCTTTGGACGAGGCAGCCGTTCAAATGGATAGACAACTCAAGAAATATGAAAGTGTAGTCAAATAGGCCGCACTATGAAAAGAATCATATACGCACCTTACTTGTTCTTGCTTCCGGCACTTTCCTTGCTGCTTATTTTTAAACTATACCCAATTGTGCTTGGATTCAAAAACAGTCTGTATACGCCGGAATTTATTGCAGGACAGCAATCCTTCGCGGGACTTGATAATTACAAGCACCTGTTTATGGACAGCGGCTTTTGGAATTCTGTATACGTCACTTTGATCTTTAATGTGTTCATAAATCCGATTCAAATCGCGCTGGCATTTTTGCTCGCGCTGATGCTGAACGTCAAGCTGAAAGGGATCCATATATTTCGGAGCATCAATTTTGTTCCGATAGCTGTATCGCTTCCGATAGCCTGCATATTGTGGAGCATTATGCTCAGCCCGGAGCAGGGCGTTGTCAACTCTGCTTTAGTCGCCATGGGGCTGCAGCAGCAGCCGTTTCTGATCAGTAAAGATCAGGCGCTGTGGGTGATTATGGCGATTGCCACCTGGAAGGGTGTAGGCTATTGGGCTATCTTTTTGCTCGCCGGCTTGCAGGAGGTTCCGTCAAATTTATATGAAGCCGCCAGCATTGACGGCGCAGGAAAATGGCAGCAGTTCAAAAATGTAACGTTCCCACTTATGAAGCGTCCGCTTACGTTCGTTATTGTCGCGGATACGGTTGCTAATTTCCTGTTGTTTGCCCCTATGTATATATTGACTAAAGGCGGACCTGAGAACAGCACGAATGTGCTGATGAATGAAAGCTTCGCTAGCGCATTTGTTTATTCGGATTCAGGGAGAGCTTCGGCTATCGTCATATTGCTGCTGATTCTGATTTTGTGTATTATCGCCGTTCAATTCCGCATGTTCAGGTCTAAGGTTTAGGAGGGGATTTAGTTGTTCAAAAGGAATTATGCATCGAACACGGCGATGTACACCGTACAGGTTTTATCGGCATTCATAATTGTATTTCCATTGTTATTTGCGGTTGTTTCCTCACTGAGGCCGTTAAAGGATATTTTCAAATACGTGTCTCCCGTGACCTTGTATACATTTTTGCCGACTAATATTACCTTTGATGCTTATATCAGCTTGTTTACAGTCCGCAATTTCGACAAAGTTTTGTTCAATACCTTTTTCGTCGCTATGATGACGGTTCTATTTGGTATTATTTTCGGTTCGATGGCTGCCTTTGCGTTTGCCAAATTTCAATTTAAAGGAAAGACGCTGCTATTTGGCGTGGTGCTGCTTACTTTTATGATCCCGTTCGAAGTGATTGCGATTCCGCTGTACGGGCTTGTTACATCAATAGGCTGGATCGATACTTATTACGGATTGATTGTGCCTGCAGTGGCCAATGGGCTAGTTATCTTTTTGTATCGGCAGTTTTTTCTCGATTTGCCTGATTCCCTAATTGAATCGGCACGTCTGGACGGCGCCACCTGGTGGAAAATATACCGTTCCATCATTATGCCTTTATGCAAACCGGTTACGATCAGCGCAGGGCTGCTCTTGTTTATTTCACAGTGGGAATCTTTTATGTGGCCCCTAATTGCTACCCGTTCCAAAGAGTATAAAGTGATTCAAGTGGCGATGAGTGATTTCACAACCGAGCACTCCACTTTATGGAACGAGCTGTACGCGGTATCCGTCATCGCTGTTATTATTCCAGTGTTTTTGCTGCTTCCGCTGCAGCGTTACTTTGTGCAGGGCGTATCTAATACCGGTATTAAAGAATAATTAGACAACGGGACATTGGAAAAACGAAACCTTAAAACAGTTACAAACGTTATACGTTAATACAACTGTTGAAGCTTCTATAATTAAAGGAGGCGTTAAGGTGTCGGAATTGAATTTTGAACAAATGGCACAATTGAGAGAGCGCAAGCATGAGCTTACAAGAGCGGAGAGCAGGCGTGAAAATTTACTGAAACGTGTCCGAGAGCAAGAAGCCTTAATAGTAAAGCTTGAAGTTGAGCTTGAAATGGAGCAGGCGGATGTTGAGAAGCTGACAAGCATGTCGCTGACCAATTTGTTTCATACGATATTAAGAAGTAAAAACGAGCAGCTCGAGATGGAGCGTCAGCAGGTGCTGGCAGCAACGTTGAAGCTGCAAGAAGCTCAGCAAAGCCTCCAGGAGCTCAAGGAGGAATTGGTCGAAGTCGGTCATCTTCTTTACGAGCTTTCTAATGCACATGAAGCGTACAACCAACTGATGCTGAAAAAGGAAGCTGCGTTGCGGAATTCCCCGCATGCTGCACATGAGCTGGAAGAAATGGAAGATCAGATTTCGGATAAAAGCTTGCTGCTCAAAGAAATAGGAGAAGCTCTATCTGCTGGGAGAGGGGTTGTCTCGTCGCTAACGTATGCTTCAGAAAGCTTGGAAAAAGCAGAGAACTGGGGCAATTGGGATATGTGGGCGAACGGCGGGCTTATAAGTACTCATATTAAGCACGGCCATGTAGACGATGCCAGAACTTCTATTCATAATGCTAACCGCCAGCTGCGGCAATTTCAAAAAGAGCTGGCCGATCTGCAAAGATCAACAGATATTCAGATTGATATCAGCGGGACTCTCAAAATGGCTGATTACTGGTTTGATGGTTTAATTACAGACTGGATTGTGCAGGGACGCATCAAAAATGCCCAAGATCAGACATTGGACGGTCTTCACAAAGTAAGAATGGTAGTAAACGCCCTGGAAGCTGATTCCCGGAAAGCGGAAGGAGAGCTGGCTGCTTTAAAGGCAAAACGGATGGCTTGGATAGAGGACGCCAAGCAAGCATAGTTATTGATCTACTTTGAATGGTTTAGTATAAAAAGGGCTGTTTCCTTTTGTCATTGTTCAATGATGAAGGAGACGGCCCTTCTTTGCTTTTTTTATCTAAAAACTGTAACTATAGCCACAAAAGCATTCTTTATAAAAAGTTACAATTACAAGTGAATACAATGTATGGCATAATATTTGGTAGAATTTAAGAAGTGAGGGGAAAGGGAGTTAGATATATGAAACTGCTATACAGTAGATTACTAATTGCTGTTATGGTACTGACGTTAATTGGAAGTACGGCAGCGGGAGCTTCAGGAGCTTCGGCGTTACAAGGGGAGCAGTCGTCGAACGAAGAGGCACTGACAAGTGTCTCGGTGTTTGCTGGCAGCGGCGAATTTGATGATTGGGATGGAGCAGCATTAGAAGCTTCTTTTCGTATGCCGCAAGGAATAGCTGTATTGAAGGACGGTTCTGTGCTTGTGGCAGACAGCAGAAATCATCTTATACGGCAGGTTATGAATGGGCAGGTTTCTACTTATGCAGGTTTTGTGTTGGATAAGGATGCGAGTGGAGCCCCAGGCGGAGGCTGGCACGACGGCACTAAACAAACAGCTTTATTCAACAGCCCTTCAGGTATGGATACCGATTCGGAAGGTAATGTTTATGTAGCGGATGCAGAGAATAATTTGATTCGAAAAATTTCAAAAGATGGAGCAGTGTCAACAATTGCTGGAGACGGCATTCTTGGCAATAAAGACGGGGCAGGTACAGGGGCGAGATTTTACCAGCCTCAAGATGTTGCTGTTGCTGCAGACGGAACCTTATATGTTGCGGATACATTGAATCATTTGATCAGACGAATAACCCCGGATGGACAGGTCACCACGTTGAATGCTCCATCTGATCGCGTTGTCGAGGTTACAGCGGGCTATGCTGTTCTTGCAGGCGACTATGCTGACGGCAAATTGTCAGCATCCAAATTCAATGAGCCTACTAGTCTTGCAATAGACAAAAAAGGCAATTTGTATGTAAGCGATACAGGCAATCATGTTATACGGTATATAGATTTGACAGAGGGTACAGTTACAACGGCTGCAGGATTATCTAAAGGGGAGACTCCGAAGTATGCGAAGGAAGCTCTGTATGCTGAAGGCGGTTACGCAGACGGATCCAGCTTGGAGGCACGTTTTCATTCTCCTAGAGGTATTGCCATTACAGAAGAGCAAGGGCTGGTTATTGCCGACAGCTTGAACCACACGATTCGCTATCTTGTTGATGGCCAAGTAAGTACCATTGCTGGTGTGCCCTCGCAATTTGGTCAAGTAGACGGGATTAACGGCCATAATCTGCTTCACTCCCCAACTGATGTAGCTGTTTTGCCAAATGGCGGCCTACTCATTGCGGACAGCTATAATAATACCATTCGTGAGCTTGAATTTTATGAGCTTCCGAGCAATTTGCCGCAAAATAATCAGGTGAAGGTTGTGCTTGAGGATCAAGTCATTAGCTTCGACGCACAGCCTGAAATTGTGAAGGGACGCACGATGGTTCCTGTTAGAGCATTAAGCGAAAAGATGGGCTATGAGATTGGTTTCGATGATAACGAGCGTACTATTGAATTATCTAAGGGCGATGTGAAAATCAAGCTGCAGGTAGGAAGCCGTGTAATGACTACCCAATATACTGCAGCCAATGTGGAAGAGCAGCGAGAGATAGAGGCCGCACCTTTTATAAAAAAAGGCCGCACCTATGTCCCGGTTAGATTTTTTAGTGAGGCATTTGGAGTAGATGTAAGCTGGGATCAGCATACGAGGACGGTTATTTTAAGACAAATAGCAGAAGCCGTTGAAAAGCTGCCAGCAGTGGATCGCCATTCGCGAGCAGCGAAGCTTGAACAGATTAAAGGCACGGTATGGGTAAGTCAAGCAGGCGGTTCAATGACCTATAGAGCTTATAATGGGATCACTCTACATCATGGCGATCATATCGTTACTGAATTTAATTCAAGTGCGGTATTGAAAACGGTTGATCGCAAGGATGAAATTACGATTAGCGAAAACTCGGAGCTGTACATTTCTAATTTAAGCAATGCGTCACATTCAAAACACACAAGTTTTGTTTTATGGAGCGGAGGGGTTGGGGCTAGTGTGACCTCCCTGGTTAATGCTAATGATACATTTAAAATAATGACTCCAACAGGTGTGACCAATGTTCGCGGAACAAACTTCTATGTAGGCGTTGATCCTTTAACTGGGGCATCAACACTCTTAGTAAATAGCGGTCTTGTTCAAGCAGGCGGGAATGGAGCGGCTCAGATACCAAACCTAGTTTATCCTGGGCAGCAACTGAGCTTAATTCCAGAATTGGGTGCTGAACAGCTTCATGAGCCTTACATGACTGACCTGGCAGATTTCATTAATCAAGCTTCACCTGCTGTCATCGAAGCGATGTTGAAGGCGAAGCAGAAGATCGATCAAGAAAATGAGGAGTTGCTGGAGAGATGGAAGAACGAACTTTCTGGATCTAACCCTAGCGATAATCCGTTAGGTCTGTCTCAAGAAGAGCTTAATCAATATCAGCAAAATTTAAAAAACCTGCTCGCCAATATTGCAAAGCAGGCACTCGATCAACAGAATGTAGACCGAGACCGGTTACAGGATATTATAGATGAGGTTAATAAGAATTCAGATAATAAGATCGATTTGAATAATGTTTCACCGCTTCAATTATCCGAGCAGCAGAAGCAGCAGCGGGAAAAACAGAAGCAATTGGAAGAGCAACAAAAGAAGAAGCAGGAGGCGCAAAACAAGCAGCGTGAGCAGCAGCAACAACAAGCAGAACAGCATCTAGCTTCTATGATTGATAAAATAAAAGCAGAGAGAGAGAGGATTGAGCAGGAGAATAAAAAGCAGGCAGAAGAAGCCGCTAAGCGAGCAGAAGAAGCATTAAAGCAAAGTCTTTCGGATGCAGAAAAACAAAGATTTGAGCGGGGGAAACAAGCATTGGAGCAGGAAAAACGGCAGCAGGAGGAAGCTCAGCAGCCAAAGACGCCAGTACCGTCGACACCATCGCCAATGACACCGACCAACAGGGCTCCTCAGGTCGTTGAGCCTATAGCCGACCGGATGATGAACACTCAAGAGCCTCTCGAATTCAATGTAAGGTACATTTTTGATGATCCAGACGGCGATGCGTTAACATTTACAGCTACTTCGTCCAGTAACGCTATTGCAACGGTTGAAGTAGAAGGGAATCTAATGATCATTAACCCGCATGATATCGGTTCTACGACCATTACAGTTAAGGCGGCTGATGGTAAAGGCGGAATGGCAGAAACCTCCTTTCTTGTTGGATTTTATTATGAAATACCTGACTTGAGGGCTGAAGTAACGACGAATTTCATCCATCTTTATTGGGATACGTTAGATGGTTATGAGGAGGAAAACTTGACCTATGAAGTCTATAAGATTGGCGAGGGCAAGCCTTACGAATCAACTAAAGAAAATGGTATAACACTATATGAGCTCAAGCCCAATACGGAATATATGTTACGTGTAGTTGCTGTTAATCATGACGGAGAGATGGTGGCATTTGGACACTATCTAGCCACGACATCTCCTATTATTCAATATGTAGAGGAGACTGCCAACAGTATTACTATAGCTTGGAATTATTATGAGGGGAAGCGTATCGAGCTCTATTTGGATGATGAACAAATTGATCCGGACACGATTGCTAATTTATCAGATTATCGGTACACGTTCACAGACTTGAGAGCCAACACCAATTATAATATTCGAATAGAAATCTGGGATGACCAGTTATTATGGGCGGAAGAAGAAATTTCAGTAAAAACGGCAGAGCAACCAGGACCTTTTGATATTTCCACTGACAGTGTCGATATTATTAAGGGTGGTGAGTACGCTGTTAAGCTTTATGCGGATCAGAATACTGGCAACAGAAGCTGGGCGGAATCAGGACTGGTTGATGGGGATCAAATTGTGATAGAAACGATGGGGGATGAGCCGCAATCGATGATCTACACGCTGCAGGACGGCGAAATGGTTGAATTGACCGGGGAGAATGATATCGTCATTATCTTGAACAATACTGACAATGGTGTTTGGTTCTCGACGCATTATGAAGCGTTTATAAATGCTTTAACCGTTGGTGAAGCAGTAAATATCCGCTTAACTATTGTATCTGGCGGCCAGACCTCGCCGGGTATTTCAAAGGAAGTAGTGTCCACGGAGCTTTAAACTGCATCGAGAGCTAAAGATGACTATGCGCTTTTGTGATTGTCTAGCGTATGGAATAGTTAAACCAAACAGGAGAGTCCGCAACAGTGGGCTCTCCTTATTTATATACGATTGTTCTGCCGATAAACGGACGGCGGCATTCCGATTTTGGCGGAGAAGGCACGGCTGAAATAAAAGCCGTTGTCATAGCCGCAGCGCCGCGCTATATCATCGAGGGTAAAGTCGGTTTCGACCAATAGGATGCGGGCTTGGTTAAGCCGGAGGCCCGACACATATTCAGCAGGTGTGACCGCATATTGTTCTCGAAAGCGTCTGGTGAACTGCACAGGGCTGAGACCTAGCTCTCTTGCCAATTCCCTAAGTAAAAACGGCCTGTATGCCCGTTCCAGCATAATTTGCTCAGCCTTTCTCATCAGCGGATCATTCTTTTTTCGCTTGCCTGCTATCAGGCTTTCCTGCTCCCAGCCATGCACCTTCCACATATCCTGCAGCAAATATTGCTTACGGCTAATATACGGTTCTTCATGCTGATCCCAAAAACGGCGCAAATGGTCAAAGGTTGAATTGAGCCGCTGCTGGTCCAGCGGTTTTATTTTGCCAATCGGCCAATGAACAGGATGAGCTTCCACCGCAGAAGAAGTATCTTCTTCCTGCAGCATCAAAGAAAAATTAAAAGCAAAAAAGGTTAACGGACGCAGGATAGAGCGTTTGAATACGGTATTAGGCGGACAAAAAACAAGCTCGCCGCGCTCCGCTACGCCGCTTTCTTGTCCAATCTGATAGGCAAAGGCGCCTTTTTCCACCGCGAATAAGATCCACTTGTGATAGACATCCTCAGCTAGCAAAAACTGCTCCTTTTGCCTCCAGTAATAAACATTTACCAAAACCGGCAGCTGCCCCTCCAGCCATTGTGCGCTCATCGTCAATCACTCCGTTCCAGTGTGAAATAAAGTATAAATGTATGATAGCTTATTGAATGTAAAAAGAAAACCTTATCCCTTATGATGAAATTACGTATAAATAAGTAATAAGGGGCTGGCGATATGAGACAGGAAACGATTGAAACGGATATAACGGTTGTGGGCGGAGGTCTGTCAGGCGTTTGCGCGGCAATTGCGGCTGCCAGACTGGGGAGCACAGTTAGCCTGGTCCAGAACAGACCTGTACTAGGAGGAAATTCAAGCAGTGAGGTACGTGTCTGGGTAAGCGGCGCTTCTGCTACAGGCACGCACCGCTATGCTCGGGAAACGGGCATTATGGGCGAGCTGTTTTTGGAAAATCAGTACCGCAACCCGGAAGGAAATGCGTATTACTGGGATTTGGTTATGCTGGAAGCGGTGCTTGCCGAACCGAATATCCAGCTGTTTCTTAATACGGATGTGCATGAGGTCGAAGCAGAAGGAGAGGAAGAGGAGCGCATCATTCGTTCCGTAACCGGCTGGATGCAAGGCTCTGAACGAAGGATTCTGTTTAAGAGCGGCGTGTATCTGGATTGCACCGGGGATGGGCTGGTCGGATTTTTGGCTGGCGCAAGCTTCCGGATCGGACGTGAGGCAAGGGATATGTACAATGAGGAGTGGGCGCCTGAGCTAGCAGATGATATTACACTCGGCAGCACGCTGCTCTTTTATACGAAAGATGTCGGCCATCCTGTAAAATATGTGCCCCCGTTTTTTGCTAAAGATATTACAAAAACGACAATCCCGGAGCGCCGTATTATCAAATCGGGCGATTCCGGGTGTCATTACTGGTGGATTGAATGGGGCGGCGAATTGGATACGGTGCATGAAAACGAGCGTATCCGCGATGAGCTGTGGGCGGTTATTTACGGCATCTGGGATTATATTAAAAATTCGGGCAAGTTTGACGCAGATCATTTGACGCTGGAATGGGTCGGTTCGATTCCGGGCAAGCGGGAATACCGCAGGTTGATGGGCGACTATGTGTTGACGCAAAATGACATTAAAGCCCAGGTGCCATTTGAGGATCGTGTCACCTTTGGCGGATGGTCGATTGATTTGCACCCGCCGCAAGGCATGTATGCAGTAGAAAGCGGCTCAAAGCATATGTATTCGGACGGGATTTACCATATTCCGTATCGGTCTCTTTATTCCGCTAATGTTTCCAATATGCTGATGGCAGGCCGCAATATTAGCGCATCGCATGTGGCATTCGGCACTACAAGAGTAATGGCCACTTGCGCCACGATGGGCGAAGCGGCAGGGACAGCCGCCGCATTGTGTGCTCGGAAAGGCACAACTCCGCGAGGTATTTATGAAAGCCATATGGCTGAGCTGCAGCAAATTTTGCTGCGGCAGGATGCTTCCGTCATTGGTCTTGTGAATAAGGATGAGCAGGATTTGGCGAAAACTGCAGCTATAGAAGCTTCCAGCGAGCTGAAGATGATTGCGATTGAGGAAGCAGCAGAAGCATTGCCGCTTGATACGGACAAAGCGTTTTTATTTCCAGTGTCGCCGAGCTTTTCCGGGTTGGAGCTGCTTGTATCTAGTCTGGAAGCGACGACAATCGAGGTGGAGCTGTGGGCTACTGGCCGGGGAGAGAACTATGTGCCGAAGCATAGAATTGCACAAACAGCGGCGACAGTGCCACAGGGCGATCAGCAATGGATAACGGTCTCCTTGTCCTGGCAGCCGGATGAAGCCTGCAACGCTTTTGTTATTGTGCGCAAGCAACCGGCCGTATCCTTGCATCTGTCTCATATACCGCTGGCAGGCGTGTTGTCTTTCGAGCGAACCGATACGCCTGCTGAGGATCCGCGGCTTGGCGATATACAGCTGGTCCAGCCTGTGGCAGCATGGAGCATGAGGAGAATCAATCGCAAGCCAATCTGCTTCCGCGTACAGGGCGAATCGGACGCTTATTTGGCTGGACGGGTCATTGATGGCTATAACCGGCCTTTTGCGGGACCGCATATGTGGGTGTCCGAGCGGGTCAAGGAGGGCCGCCATGAGTGGCTGCAATTGAATTGGTCCAAGCCAGTCGACATAAACGAGCTGCAACTGATTTGGAATGATGATGTTAACGAATATTTGAACAATTTGCATTTTATTCGTACGTCATTCGATATTATGCCAGAGCTTGCAGCGGACTATCGGATTGAGGCTTTGACAGACGACAAATGGCAAACGGTGGATGAGGTGAGCGGCAATCGCAGGCGGATGCAAAGGCATCATATGCAGCTGACTCAAATAAACGCGCTGCGCATTGTCGTCGAACGCACCAATGGCTGCGACCGGGCAGAATTGATTGAGGTACGCGCATACAGCTAGGTATAGAAATAGCACTAGCGCTGCTTTAGAGACTGTCGATTAATTGTGGGCAACGATCGTAAGCAATGAGAAAAGGGGGACGGAGAGCAAGAATGGGAATGGAGAAGCGGTAGCGTCCGCCTTTGTAGGCCAATTTTATCCTTTACAGGGTTATTATTTATTCAGAAAAAATTGGACTACAACAGCGGTCGAATCCCAATCTTGATCGCAGTGGCACCCCTTTCTATTGCTTGTTGCAACTATCCACAATTAATCGACAGTCTCCGTTAAAACATTAGTGCAGCGCTAGTGCGTTTAATTCTTGTGTTGACGGCTCCATTGGATCAGCCATTTATTCGGTTGGTACAGCTTGTCCCTTGTCAAAATAATATCGTCGGTAATTATTGATGTGGCCGAAATAATATCGAGATACTTTTATAATACGCTTCAAGTTTAAATCCTTCTTATACCAAAGGGATTGAAGCGTTTTTTTCTGTTTATACAGCTTTTTAATTTCAGCGGATAACGCTGGATCAGTTACATATTTTCGCAATACGACTTTCGGTACATTTGACCAAAGGGCAGTTTGATCACTGTATACACAGTCAGCATCCTTGCCATAAACAGCATGATCGATCAGCGCAGTTATCATATTAAGCCCTGCTGCCCTGACAAAAAAACTGCTTCTGCCAAGCCGCGGGTTAATTTCGAACAGCATATATTTACCTGTTCTGCTGTCATACTTCATATCGATATTGGAAAAACCGACGTAACCAATCTCTTCGAGAAACGCCTTTACCTTTTTATAAATGCTCATATCGGAGCGTGAAATAATCGCTGCATAGTTGCCGAGCGTTTTCGGCGCATATTCTTCAAGCACTGGCTGGCCAAGGCACATCATTTTCACTTTCCCATTATCATCAGAGTAGCTGTTGATAACACGCATCGAGCTGTCCCCGCCAGGAATGAACTCCTGTATAATTAGTTTTCCTTTATAATCGGAGGTATTCATACTTCTGACCATCGCTAAATACTCATCCTTTTCATTAAAGAAAAACACCTTCTTCTTGCCTTCAAATTCACAATGCAAATACTCGTAAGCATTACTGTTTTCGGGCTTTACGACGATCGGAAATTTGAAGCTCATTTGTTCCAGCGCGATTTCGCGTTCATGCGGCTCGCAAACGATCGTTTGCGGATAATCCAGCCCATGCTTTTCACATAGCTTGTAAAATTTATCCTTCGTATCTAGCGTATCGAGCAAGCTCTCGGAAATAAAATGATTGCTGATAAGTCCTTTAAATTTGCTATAATGCCGCGACAGCATGCCGGCATAATAATCTGAGCAAGGAATGACGACTATTTTTCTGTCAGGTGTGGAATGTTTCTCCAATACCGACAGCAAGGCTCCCGGAAATACATCTTCATGGTCAAATCGGTCGATTTGAATCAGATCAAACAAATGGCTATTCATAGTTGGGATTAACAGCCGAGTGCATAGCAGCAGCGGCTTTATCTGGTAAGCTTCATGGATGAGTCTTACGTTTCCATATGCATTTTCATCGCTTCCAAGTATAATTGGCAAAAAATCGTAACGGTTCATGTTTTCTCCTTGTTCCACCTGTTCTACATTCATTGCTCTTATTATATCAAAATTTTTGATATCGCCATACTTTCACCCTGTTCGCTAGCGTAGCGAAATGTGAAAATAACATCAAGAGATCACGCGAGAAACATAAGCGGGCTCTTATCTTTCGGCTATTGCTCACCTTCCTTCTTATTCCCTGACTTGGTATTAGGGAGCAGCTTTCCGAGAGAGAACAGACAACGGATCGTCAGGCTATCGTTTTTCTTCCTTCTAAAAACTCCAGGATTTAGAGAGCGGCTTTCCTGGCGTTCCTGTTGATTGAAAGGGGTATTATAGTATGAAAAATGACATTTATTTGCGCAGAAGCCGAAAAGTAATCGTAATGCAGGAGCAGCATACACTTCCTGATACATATTTGGCAACCGCTCTTAAAAATATTTCTGCTCTTGGTTTTACTTTTTCGCCTGCGCTAATGGCAGCACTTCGCACCTTGTCTATTTTTTCTTTTGTGAAGTGGCATAAAAAGCTGACAAAAAGCTTGAAAAAGCTAGTTGGCGCCCATGTGCAATATTGTCCGATGTATCCTAACTTTCCTCAGCAAGTGATGGAAGCTAGTGAGGCTGAGCTTTATTTGGAAGCCCTTTTTCATTATTTGACCGAAGAATTGCCAGCCCTAACGCCAGATAAGCGTGAACCGCTAGTTGATCAAATAGAGCTGAAAGTTATCGAACTGGGGGATGAAGAGGATTTCCGGCAAATGATGCGTAAGCTTATTGAAGCTAATACCTCCATTTCGGAAACGGATAAAGCAGATCTTGCTTGGACAATTGAGCATGAGGAGCAGGTGGAGAAGCTGTTGCCCGCTGTTATTCCGCAAAAAGAACAGATTGGCTTTGTTGCAGCGGCTTTGCTCCGCTGTGGAAAGACAGATGCCGCTCTAATACGCCCGTATTTTAAAACGGCGACAGACGTTCTGCGCCTTGCTGTCGCATTATCCGACGGCGATGTTAGTCTTGCAGCGAGCACGCCTTTTCGAAAGTTTAAACGAGCAGAGCGCAGATTGCTGCTAGAATTGCTGGAGCAATGCTCTGATATTACTGAGGATATGCTGCGATATCGCGAGCGCTGGATTCGTCTAGGCGAAATTTTGCATCCATCGGAATACAAACAACGTTTTGCCAGCTGTCATGCAGCCTTTGACGTTCTTCGCAACAACAAGCCTTTTGAGACATTCAATCGAAATGTTGAGGAAGCTTTGCGATATTTTGATACGGACCGTGCTGTAGAACATTTGCTTGAGCGGCCTGGCGAGTTCGCTCGCCGTCTTGATCATTTGCTGCGACTGGAAGGCAATGATTTCGATTGGGTCGTTTCGTTCTTTGACTCCGTTGCAGATCGCGTGGCTACACCTGTTCTTTTGCAAGTAATGGCACATTTCAAACATCGTCAGCAAGCAAATGAGCTGCGCTTGTTTTTCCCTAAGGGCAATGTGGCCAAAGCATTTGCTCTGCCCGATTCTCGTTTTCCTATTCCATCAGACGCCTGTGAGTCGGTCGTAAATATATGCGAGAACATCCTGCTTGTGCGATTTGCTAAGCAGCCAGATATGGGCAAGGTTTTCATTGACGAGCGATTGCAGCACTATATGGTGCCCTTCTCGCAGCGCTCTGCCAGCAAAGCTTTGCGTACTTTAGTGCGAGGCAGCAAGCTGTCGATGCCTGCAGGCGATACCATTCGATTTTTCTTATGGTGGAAAGAAGGAAAGGTTGAGGGGAAAGAAACAGGACGTACAGATATTGACTTGTCCGCGGCGCTGTACGACGAAAAGTGGAATTACATGGAGCATATTTCGTATACAAATTTAAAATCAGAGAAATATGTAGCTATGCATAGCGGTGATATTGTTGCTGCTCCGAAAGGAGCATGCGAATTTATCGATTTATATATTCCATCAATCGTTGCTTATGGCGGACGGTATGTAGTTACTACTCTTCATGCATTTACAGGACAGGTATTTTGCGATTTGCCAGAATGCTTTGCTGGCTGGATGATGCGTCAATATCCGCAGTCGGGGGAAGTGTTTGACCCGGCAACGGTGGTTGATCGGATTGATTTGGCATCCAACACCCAAATATCAATTCCTGTCGTGCTGGATTTGAAGGAACGTACCGTAATATGGTGTGACCTTGCTTTGACACGCAACCCAAACTATTACAACAATATTGAGAGCCATCAAACAGGGGTAGTCGCTATGGGCAAAGCAATGACTGCGATGGCTAAACCGAATTTATATGATTTGTTCCGTTTGCACGCTTTGGCGCGCGGCGAGCTTGTGGAGCGGGCGGAGGAAGCTCAGACCGTATTTTCACCACAGCATGGAATAACTCCATTTGATGTGGAGGCAATCATGGCGTCGTTTCTTGCTTCTTAGGAAGCGGGGAACGGCGTTTTTGAATTATAACAATTTATAAACAACTTTCGCAGAGCAACAGTCGGAATAAATGCATGATATAACATAATTGCCTAACGGTTGCCATAGAGGCTATTTCGATTATTTTAG
>NZ_JBOZWO010000052.1:0-38516 GCF_050864975.1 Paenibacillus sp. GXUN7292
ATATTAGCGGAACGACTGACCAGCTAGAGAGACGGACCATTAGTTGGGAACGACTGACCAGCTAGGATGACGGACCATTAGTTGGGGTGGGATAAGGTAACAAGCGATTGAATAGGAAAGTACTTGGATTGAGTTTGGGCGGAGGGACACTCGACGCGGTAATGATGCGAAATGGTCATTCTGAGCGGAAAGAGACTGTTGCCCATAATAAAGCGACAGACATTTTATATTCGTTGTAGTTCACGCAGCAGCAAAAAAGCCAACAGCATTCAACCCGCTATCGGCTCTTTCTTTTTATAATGCCATATCCGTTTTCAAACGATGCTCTCCTGCCGGCAGATCTACGATAATCTCGTTAGATGTATCAAGAACGGTTCCTAGAACAGCCTTACTTACCGCATCATATACTGCAATCGCCCCCGGTATAGCTATACGCACTTGGCATGCATCAATGAGCGTAATCGCAATGCAGCAAGCCTGTTTATAAAGCTCTACTGTCGCGCTGGCGGGCTGAGAGAATGTCATCCGCATATTACCGTCCGCCTGCAGCGACTTTCCTGAGAACATGGCATATATAGCAGGTTCGTCTGCAGCAGCTCTCCGCTGCCATTCGATAGCGCCGCCGTCTGTCAATGCCGCTGCACGCAAAAGGTCGCTTTCCCCCACTGTAACAATCGCCGTATCCTCCTGCCATTCCACCTTCCAGTCAAGTTTCGGCTTCCCTTTGTCAGCAGCTGCTGCGTTCGGCTCAAGCAGTGTAATCATTCGAGCTCTGCCCGCTTCGTCGGAACGCAACTGATACACGGCATACTGTCCATACTCCTCTGCGCCCTCGTATTGCGTTATTTTTGCGTTAAAGCCAGAGGTCGAAGCAGCTTTTACATATATCGCTGCCTGCTCCCCCCTGATCGTGTATGCTCCCTGCTCTGATTCAACAGGCTGTATTTCAGCCGTCGTATGCAAGAGCAGCTCGGCACAATGTTCAGCGTTGTTCAGCTCAATTTCATCAATAACAACAATATACTTTGATGCTGCATGCACAACTGTCCTGTGCCAGCCCTTCAGCGCGCCATCATAGCTGGCGGTCGCATCGCCGCGCACAGCATCAAAGCTTGGCGACGTATGAGACTGAACAATTGTTCCGCCTCCTCGCTTAACCTGCCCTTGCCCGTTGACCAGCAACACGTTATGACCCACCGACCCGACCGTAACTTCATGTTTGGGACCAGGCCTATAATCCTGATAGCCCGGATCGGTAATCAACCATTCTCCGCCAACATTCATAATGAAGTGGTTTTGATCGAAATGATTATGATCACGGCAAGAAGGGCTTGATGTAAAGGCGACTAGATGATCCTCCATCCCCCAGCCGCTTCGCAGCGCAGCCCAGCCAATACGCGGGAACACCTTGGACAGCTTCCCTGCAAAATATTGCTCTGGCGGAACAGCCTCGGTACCTTTGATAACATTTAGCAGCACCGACTGCTTATTCGCTTCATACTGCTGGATATACCACATCGCCGCCCCGTTGGAGGCAAACTCTGCAAACATAGACATCATATGGGACAAGTCCAGCTTTGGATGGCTGTCGGATAAATTAGCGAACGTCGGCTGATAGCCCGCCGATTGAAAATAAAAAAACTGCTCTGGCAAAAAGACTGTCAGAAACGGATGCTCAATAAGTGAAGCATCGCCGGTCGTTTTCTTATACGCAGCAGCTGCCTGCGCCAAATGCCTGGCTGCCACATTGTTGTACATCAAGCCTTCTGTTTCCTCGGCTTCAACGCGCCGGTCCAAATAAGTTTTCATATAATGATAAGTTTGCTCCACATACTTCGCGGCAACGGGCTCCTCTTCCAGAATGGACAATGCGCCGATCATCATCGCCACATGCTTGGCAACAACGATATTGTGCTGATCATCTTTACCGAAATCAATCGACATCGGACGAAGCCCCTTCTCCAAAATGGCTGTACGGACCGCAAGACGCTCAGCTTCATTGAGATAAGAGTGCAGCATATCATAAGCAGTTGCCGCTCCGATCGTAAAGTGGGCATTGCTCAGATTGCCCTCAGCGCCGCGATGGGAAAACTCATACCAGCGATGATATGCTGAAAGCTCCAGCAGCATCGATTTTGCTTTATCAGCATAGCCTGTTTCATTCGTTAGCACATACATTAGAGATAAAGTAACGAGACGATGCTCAATGCCGCGCGAATACATTGTCCAGAACGGATAGTCAATATAGCCGGAGGGTTCCGGTCGCGGGGCAAGCTGAACAAGCGGATAGGCAATCGGAATAACATCGGACGCGTTGCCATACGAAACTGTAAATCCGCTCTCATCGCGGAAGCGGTCTCCCTCCTCCTTAAGCTCCGCCCAAATCGCGCCAACATCGATACGCAGCGCACTGTCACTCGGCTGGCTCACTCTGCTCCTAAGCAAGCCGCACTCCTCCTTCGTCAACATAATGCGAGGACGCTCTGCCACATTTGAGAGATTTGAGTATTGCTTGGATGCTTGCTCAATAACCTGCACATTCAAGCTTTTATAAAATTGTTGTCCCTGCGGCAATTTCACCCATACATCTACTACCGATCTGCCTGCTCGGACGCCTATAACAGCCTCATCCTCAACCTGGAGAACCGATGCATCGCCAGCCGCTATTTTCACTTGCAGCTCCCCAGGCTCCTCTACATACTCCCGATCGGCATCATAGGCTTTTATATATATTTTTGCTCGCTCTCCCGGCTCCAAAAAGCCAATTTCCAACAGCTCAATACCTGCAATTGCAGCAGCCTTATTCAACCTGAATCCCCCCACATCCATTAAAATTATGATATCTGAATCCGCTTACAGCTTGGAACTCATTTGGAATATATCACAGAAGAAGAGTGAGATCAATATAAATATATACAGGTAAAATACAGGTATAAGACAACAAAAAAAAGATGTGCAAGCTCTTTATGCCGCACATCCTTTTAGACCGTTACATCAATAACTCAAGAAAAGCTTCTTCCGTCACTGGCCCAAAATAATAAGTCAAATCGACGCCGCTTACTACTTCCTTCAGCGCAGCCGCCTCATATCGGATGCCTACCAGCTTATCAGCAAACTCGCTGCTGTCTCCGCGGCCGAAGAAATCGCCATAAATAACAGCGTTCTTTATGACGCCATCCTCTACCTGCAGCCTTACATCGTATGTGCCGGCTCCTTCGATCCGTTTTTTTTGCTGCATATTGAAGGCAGGGGAACGTCCGTAATTCCATTCCCAGCTGCGGTACCTCTCGTCTGCAAGCTTTCTGACATTAGCCCAATCCTCTTCCGTCAGCTCATACTCAACCACCTCGCCATGCTCGGCGAACAATGATTTTAACAGCGTCTCACGGAATTGTTCGATCGTCATTGGCTCCTTTAAGTATTCAGAAATATTGGCTACTCGGCTGCGAATTGATTTGGTAGCCTTTGAAACATACTTTTCTGCATTCACCTTTAGCGCAGACACTACATTTTCAATTTCTGAGTCGAATAGCAGCGTGCCGTGGCTGAACATTTTGCCTCTCGTCTGAAACTGGGCGTTGCCGGAAATCTTCTTCTCGCCAATTTGCAAATCATTGCGGCCCGTCAGCTCAGCCTCCACGCCCATTTGACGCAAGGCCGTCACGACTGGCTCCGTAAACTTTTTAAAGTTATGAAATGACTGACCGTCGTCCTTCATAATAAAGCTGAAATTCAAATTGCCAAGGTCATGATAAACAGCTCCGCCACCCGACAGTCTGCGCACAACATGGAGATTGTTATCTTCCACATACTGCGCATTTATTTCTTCCGCTGTATTTTGGTTTTTGCCGATAATAATAGACGGCTCGTTAATATAGAACAGCAAATATTCATTATCCGGAAGCGTCCGCAATATATATTCCTCCAGCGCCAAATTAAGCGTTGGATCGGTTATGCCTTTATTGCTTACAAAAAGCACGATAGGTCCCTCCCCGCATAGTTTCTTGTCTGCTACACAAATAATTATACCTGTAGGCGGGCAGGATTGACAAACTGCATAAGCAAACACACAATAAAAGAACACCCGATAATGTTTCTTCAATAAAATGACTTAATGAGGAGGGATTAGCATGCAATACCGCCAACTGGGCAACAGCGGCTTGTTCGTATCGCAGCTAGGGCTTGGAACGAATGCTTTTGGCAAACGTGCTGACGAACAGGCTTCTATAGAAATCATCGATGAGGCCATACATAGCGGAATAACTTTTCTCGATACAGCAAATATATACGCAAATACAGAATCTGAACGAATTATTGGCAAGGCGCTTCAGGACAAAAGGCATGAAGTCGTGCTGGCAACTAAAGCTGGGCTGCCGACTGCAGGCGCAGGCGGAGCTGGCGCAAGCACGCGCGGCTCCTCGCGGCGGCATCTTATGCAGGAGCTGGAGCACAGCCTCAAGCGGCTGCAGACTGATTATATTGATTTGTATCAAATCCATACCTTCGACCCTTACACGCCGCTCGAAGAAACGCTGCGGACGCTCGAAGCGATGGTCCAATCCGGCAAGGTACGCTATATCGGCGCTTCTAATTATTGGGCATGGGAGCTTATGAAGGCGCTCGGGATAAGCGAACGGCTCGGCATCAGCCGCTATATCTCCATTCAGCAAAGCTATTCCCTTGCCGATCGCACGCTGGAACGCGAAATCGTGCCGCTATGCCTGGATCAAGGCGTGGGCATTATTCCGTACTTCCCGCTCGCCGGCGGCATTTTGACTGGAAAATATATTTCAAAGGACGAACTGCCATCCCAATCAAGAGCGGTACGAGATCCAAATTTCCAAAAATTTTTATCGCCCGACAAGCTGCAGCTTGGCCAGCAGGTCAGCGAGCTTGCAGCAGCATGCGGCTGCACGCCGGCCGTTCTGTCATTAGCGTGGACGATGAAGCAGCCGGCCGTCTCCACTGTTATTGTCGGCGCCACATCGGCTGACCAGCTGCGCAGCAATCGCGAGGCTGTTCAGTTCGAGCCTTCCCAAGACATTATGCTGGAGCTAGACCGGATCAGCGCCAAGTTTATTCATGGCGAGCCGTTTGCTTCCTACAGGCTTACACAAGGATAAACGGCTCCGCCGTCCTTTGCACAGGCGCGTTTACCGATGAACAATAAGAACTGGTATAGGCATAAAAAACTTATACTTTCTTATATTTTAAGGATAAACGGCTCTTCCAACATAAAAAAAGGGTATCCCGGAAGTCATCGTTACTTGACAACGGGGCACCCTTTTTTAGTGAACGCCGCTTATTTATTTTCTACTAGCTTCGAAATAAAAGCTGTCGATTAATTGTGGATAGGGCAGTAAGCAATCGAAAGGGATGTTACTACGATCAAGGTTGGGATTCCGCGCTGTTGCAGTCCAATTTTTTTGATGAAATAACCCCTGTAAAGGATAAATTTTTTTGCTTGCCAATCGTTGCCCACAATTAATCGACACCCTTAATGCCTTACTTATCGTCAGCTGCATAGCGTAAACCAATTTGCCTGCGTGCCTCGTCCATAATTTCCATCGTAATAAGCGAAGCTTCATGTGTATTGATGTCCGATTGCAGCTTGCCCTTTTGCAGCAGCTGAATAAATTCAGCCGCCTCATAATACATCGTACGATCGACGGTCGGCTTGGTCAAATCCTCCGTCAAACCGCTGCGCAGCTTGAGGCTGATTTGTACAGGCTCATTCATGCGCTCGATTATAATGCTGCCGTCTTCACCTTGAATTTCGGAAGGCAGCTGAGAGTTCGTAATTTTGGAAAACATAATGACAGCATCCATATTTTCATATTCCAGCAGCACGCTGCCTTCGCCATCCACTCCTGATTCCAGCATATAGCCAACCGCTTTGACAGACTTCGGCCTGCCAAACAGCACGACTGCAGGATAAATACAATAAACCCCAATATCCACCAGAGCGCCATTGGAAAACTCCGGCTTGAACGCGTTCATAATATTACCGGCCTTATAAGCATCATAGCGTGAAGAGTATTGGCAGTAACTCGCAAAATAACGCCTGACCGTGCCGATCCTTTCGATATTTTCAGCAATCGCACTAAACCCTGGCATTAAGGTGGATTTCATAGCTTCCATCAAAAGCACCTTGTTCTGCTTGGCTGTCTCTATCATTTGCTCCAGCTCAGCTTTGTTGGAGGCAACCGGCTTCTCGCATAACACATGCACGTCGTTTTGCATCGCAGCAATAGCATAGCGCGCATGAAAGCTGTTAGGGCTGGCTATATAAACAGCGTCTATATGACCGCTCTGCATCATAGCCTCTACATCTGAATATACATGTTCAATGCCATGCTTCTTGGCAAAAGCCGTGCCGGACTCCTCCGTGCGCGAGAACACAGCCTTCAAGACAAAATCTTGATGCTCCCTTGCCGCTTCAATAAAATGATCTGTAATCCAGTTCGTGCCTATAACTCCAAAACGTATCTTCATTATTCAAGCTCCCTTGCAACTATGTATTTCAAGGATAAACCGCTGCGCCGTCCATTGGGAAGACGCATTTGCCAAGAAGAAACGCCGCGCGTTCTTTTGACAAAATCGAAGCCTTTGTATTAATATTGGACCGTAAACAAGAAAGAAATGCCATGCCGTCTATACCAGTACTTATTTCAACAACTATGACAGGAGGTTTTGCACAGTTATGATGCTGCTCATTCCTGCAATAATAATTTTGGCTGCAGTAGTCGGAATCTACATGATGCAAGCAGTGCCTCGCAAGCAGCTGTGGTTCGGCGTCACGCTGCCGGCTGATGCGATTCAAGACGAGCAATTCAAGCAGCTGCGCAAAGAATACATAACGCTATATGTAGTATACACGCTTATAGCGGCCGCTGCATTATTTCCGTTCTACTGGATGCAGCAATCCGCATCACTAGCTTTTGTTTATTTTATCGTCTGGTCATTATCGATGTTTTTTCTGTCACCTGCTCCGTACAGGCATATTCATTTTAAAGCTATTGCGATCAAACGCGCTGAGAACTGGTTTGGCAAACAAAAAGCAACGATTGAAATCGAGAAACAATTGGAGCAGCTGGCAAGCAAACGGCCTCTGCCGCCTTACTGGTTTGTACTGCCGCTCATTATAGCGCTGCCTTTGTTATACCTGGCAGCCAACAGCGAGCTTCCGCTCGTACGTTGGTCAGGTATTGCATCGCTAGTAATGACAGGCATCCTATTTTTGCTTAACTTGGCATTTACACGCGATCGTGTCGGCCTTTACAGCCGCAATCCGCTCGCCAATATGGCGATTCACCAAGCGGCCCGGCAATATTGGTCGATTCTGTGGCTTTGTATGGCAATCTTTGAAGCTATTAACGCTTATGTCGCATATTTTGTGCTCTCGGAAGGCACTTCAATCGGCTCTACGCTATGGATGTGCGGCATATTTATCGTCTCTTTAGTGCCGCTGCTGTCTATCTATTATACCTATCATCGCATTAGAACACTGGAATACCGCTATGCGCATACTAACGGCAAGACCGATACAATTGATGAAGATCATTACTGGGGAACAGGCCTTGTCTATAATAACCCGAATGACAAAAAAGTAATGGTGCCGAAGCGTATCGGCGCAGGCTCTACCGTCAACATTGCTACAACCGGCGGCAAGTTCGTATATACCGGTGCTTATGCTCTTGTACTAGCGATCGTTATCCCGATAGCTGTCATGATAATCCGCGCGGATTCCATAGCTCCCGAGCTGACGGTTAATGAAGCCGGCACTGTTCACATCACCGATACGACCTATTCCTTTACATTCGAAACGAGCGATATTGAGGAAGTATTGCTGGAAGAAAAAATGCCTAGCGGCTTTCGCGTCAATGGCATTGCCACCTCGGAATATGCACGCGGCAACTTTAAGCTTAATGAGCTTGGCAACGCTAAGCTGTATGTATTTAAGCACTCATCTCCTTATATTGTCATAAAGCTGAAAGATCTCTACGTCATCTATAATGAATTGGAGCCTGATAAAACAAAGCAAGTATTTAATGAGCTTGTCAAGCATTTGGAGAAATAAGGAGCAGCCGCTGCTGCTCCTTTACATTTTTAAGAAAGTATTCTTATTTGATCTATTACTCAAATTTGCCGTCCTGCAGCTGCTTCCACACCTTTTTATTGCTGTACTTCTTCTCACCGCTAATATCTGCTCCGAACCATGCTGGCGACTTGTAGCTTTCCGCCTCCTGAAGTGAACTGAATTCCAGCTCAAGCACGGTCAACTGAATTTGATCGTATATATCAATTTCTATTAATCCATTATCGAACTGCGCAGTAATCCTGTTTTTCGTCAACGGGATATAGCCAAAAGCCTGCATGATTTGCCCGTAAATCGTTTCTGATATTTCGTATTCAATCTCTTCTCTCACTAATCCGTTGCCGCGTTTGAAGGTATGCGTAAAGCTTGTTTGCTTCGTGCTCAAATCCGTAATTTTGCGCACCCTTATTTCCTCATTGCTGTCAATCGCCAAATACGTTTGTTCGATACGCTGCTCAGACAATATAGTAATTATGCCGGTGGCAGCCAGCTGCTGCGGCGATTGCTGAAGCAGAAATTTCCTTTCAATTTCAAGTGCCATATGCGGGCCCCTTTCCCTATTCCTGTTAAGAACAGTATAAGTGTTCTAAACGAACGGAAGCAATCCTTCTTCAAGTATGCTACATTTACAATATTGAACATCGTCTGGATCGGAGGGCTCTACTTTGTCATTTTCTCCCCTGTGCAATTATCCAAAAGCATTGACCATTGCAGGCTCCGACAGCGGCGGCGGCGCGGGCATTCAAGCCGATATTAAAACCTTCCAGGAGCTGGGCGCATACGGCATGTCCGTTATAACTGCGATCACTGCCCAAAATACGCTTGGAGTCAAGCAGGTTTTCCCAGCTTCGCTGGAAGCCTTGCACAGCCAGCTGCATGCTATTGGCGAGGATTTAACGCCGCAAGCGTTCAAAACGGGCATGCTGGTTAACGCTAGCATGATTAAAGCCGTTGCAGAAGCAGTTCGGCATTTCGGCTGGAAGCAGCTCGTCATCGATCCTGTCATGCTTGCAAAAGGCGGCACTGCCTTGCTCCGTTCCGATGCGCTAGACGCGCTCGTGGAGCATTTATTGCCGCTCTCGCTTATTATTACGCCTAATATTCCTGAGGCAGAGGTTCTTGCCGGCATGACTATATCTACATTATCTGAACGCGAGCAAGCCGCCAAAAGATTGCGGCAGCTGGGAGCAAGTATCGTCGTTATCAAGGGCGGCCACGATGAATCAAATGCGCACATGGCAGTGGATTTATATTACGAAGGCGGGCAATTTATTTATTTGGAAGGAAAAAAAATAAATTCCAGGCATACGCATGGGACGGGCTGCACTTTTTCAGCGGCCATTACAGCTTCGCTTGCTTGCGGAAATGCTCCGCTTGAAGCTGTGCACACGGCGAAGGCCTTTATTCAAGCTGCAATTGAAGCTGGATTGCCGCTTGGCGCCGGTCAAGGCCCCACCAATCATTTTGCTTACAAAAAATCGCTTGCTCAATCAGCTGACAATGCTGTTCAAAAATAATTTCCTTACCTGATGCCAATTGCTTGGTATATAATAGCAAGGGTACTTCCTTCGCTTCGTACAAGAAACATACAGTGAAAGGGGACAAGCAGATGGAAATCATTCAATTGGATTTAAAACTGATCGACGAGGACCTTGATCAGCCTCGCTATCAGTTCGATGAAGCGGCCTTGCAGGAGCTGATGAACAGCATTGAAGAGCTGGGCTTGCTTTCGCCTATTAAAGTTCGTCCGACAGCAGACGGGCGTTACAAAATCATTTATGGCAATAGAAGATATAAGGCATCCCAGCGGCTGGGCAAGGAAACGATTCCTTGCATCGTATCAGAAGCTATGACCGAAATGGATATTTATCTGGAGCAAATTGCGGAAAACTTGACGCGCGAGGGCTTCTCGCCGATTGAAGAAGCAGAAGCGTTTCATAAGCTGCTTAATGATCCCAAATTCCGCAGCTCAACCAAATTTCTTTCCGCCAAGCTTGGCAAGACAGAAAGCTATATCAAAAATAAATGCGAGTTGTTAAAATTCAGCAATGCCGTCAAAAAATTAATCGTCAGCGGCACTGAAATACGCAAAAATTGCTTGACCGAAGAGCAGCTGCTTCCGCTTAAGGATTTGCCAATGGAGCACCGTGATCCGCTTGCTTTAATAGCAGCGCGCGACGAGCTGCCAGTCAGCGACGTAAAAAAAATTGCCAAGCTGTTTAAGGATACAACGATTTCCAACAGCACGAAAGAAAAACTGCTGCTTAAAGACGGTCCAGGCCTTATCGAAACCTGGTCTACCCGCGAGCAAAATAAAAAGGAACGCGCCCGCGCCGCCACGGAAGCAGCCGAGCGTGCCGAGCTGGAACGCCTTCGTGAGGAGGAAGCGTCTCAAGCGGCTGAGCAAGCAGTGCCGTCCTCATCCCAGGCATTTGCGCTTGAGCCAAAAAGCCTTGCAGAACAAGCGGTTATGGCCAATCCTGCCGTTACTGCTGCGCCAGATGGTCTAGCCTTGCACTCCAGCTCAGATCATGTTGGGGTAACCATATTTGCTCCGATTAATCAAAATCCTTTGCAAATGCTGCAGCAATTGCTGGACGTCACTAAGCTTTCTGATACCGCTGGGCATGATGTGCAGGAGCTTCTTCGTAAAGCGAAGGACGATCCGGATGAGCTGATACTGCTGCAGCAAAATATTCAAACGCTGATCAGTCAGCTGCAGCAGCAGCTTGCGTTTTGGACAAATATAAAATAATAGGATTGGTGTGCATAACGAAAACAGGAAATGCTATCCAATAATTGTAATGAAAATGAAATATTTCTTTCATCAGTTTTTAATGATAAACGTCTATACTTGAACTTGACCCCCTTTTTTATAATATATAAACCTTAGACCCTTGGCCCGTTGCCGTAGGGTCACTTTTTTTATTATAGAAAAATATGATTTTTCGCCTTAGGCTTGTTTTCGCCCAAGCCGAGGCCGCGCAGCGTTTCTTCTTATGCAACATTTTTTCATTTCATACGTATCGTATTATAGCTGCGTCAATTAAGGAGGTTAAAGCATGTTTCCAGATAGCTCATTTGGCTCTTCCTTCGGAGGAGGCTTTAATGCGATGTTTAGCATAGTCCCCGTTTTAATCGGAATCGTCTTTGTTATCGTTATTGTTATGCTGATTTTTAATGCGGCAAAATATTTCAATAATGCCAGCTCTCCCAAGGAAAGCGTCTATGCCAGAGTAGTTGCCAAGCGAACGGAAGTACGCAGCCATAGCAATCATCATAACCATATGAATGATGCCGGCCATATGCATACGACCCATTCGTCCAGAACATATTACTATATTACGTTGGAATTCGAAAACGGCCAACGCAAAGAGTATCTTGATGTCAAAAACTTGTATGGGCTTGTAGTGGAAGGCGACATCGGTTATGCGCTGACACAAGGAGAATGGATCGTAGCGTTTGAAAGAAATAACGGAAGCCGGGATACTCAGTATTAACTGAGCCCCGGCTTCCGTTATTTAATGAAGTTAGCGGTATTCGATTGTAAGTTACCGTTTCAAATAATGCTGTTCGTAATAATCATAACCAAAGCCTACCTGCTCAGGCTTGTGAGCGTCGGAGCCATAGACACAGGCAATGCCAAGGGAAATACATTCCTGCATAAACCATGGTGGCACATAAGCATTGCCGCAGGTAGCTACCCTGAGCCCTGCAGTATTGATATCGACAGCTACCTTGCTGCCGGCCAGCAGCGGCAGCAGTGCACGCATGCGCTTATTTAATTGTTCTTGATCCAATGGCGGCAGTACAGTCTGAAACTTTTGAATCAGGTTTATATGCCCAATTCTCGTGCGCATGGGCAGCTTGGACGCTTCAGCAATAGCCTGCTCGACATGATCATAATATTCATCCACTACTTTTTCCATTGTGCCGTAATAAGCAAGCAAATTTGTCTTAAAGTCGTCGGGCGTGAAATCAATGCATCTCATCCCGCCAACACCTGGCAAGTAATGAACAGAATATACAACATCCTGCAGCTCATGCTGCCAGCGGTCCACTATGGAAGCTGTAAAATCGGTATGTCCCTGCAAATAATCCAGTTCCAGTCCAGCCGTAATTTCGATTGCGCCTTCATACTTCTCCTTCATTTCCTTCACATATTGAAAATAATCTGGCAATTGCTCCATCGGCATCGCAAGCTCCGCGAATAAGCTCGCATCATCCACATAGTTTGCCGGCAATGGAGGATGCTCGCTTAAGGTATAGCGCTCAAAGCCGAGCTCTATCGCACGATCAATATATAGCTCCGAGGCAGCATCGCTGCCATGATAACAAAATCTAGTATGCGTATGTCCATCCCACTTCAGCATAGCCATCATCTCCTTACTTCCCCTATATTTTTCATCCTATCATCAACCGTTTAGAAAGTCACGTTATGCTTGACTGCACATCTTGCTCCAGCAATCAACATTTTCAATCAATTTTCACCATAGCTGCTAGCAGGATTTTACAATGTTTATGTCGAATGAAATGGGTTGGAGAAGTTTCCAGCTCAGTATGCCCTTGGCATTGTATATTGTTATAGGAGGCTCAGTATGAACGGATGGTTCAAATCATTCACATTCGTTGTTATTCCGAGTGCGAATCAATCTGTCCGGCGTTTTCGCCTGCCCGGACTTTTTTTAATTGCCTTGCCTGCTGTCGTTATTTTATTGATAGCGGCAGTTATTTTTATAACATGGCTTTACTCGAATCAAAATCGGCTGACGAAGCAGTTGGAATCGCAGCTTCATGCAGCGGAATCTGTTTATCAAGATCAGCTGCACAATAAGAATGAACAAATTGCTCATATGCAAGCTGAATTGTTAACGCTTTCCGAGCAAGCCCAAGCTATTGAAAGCAAGCTCAGCGAAATTAATGAGCTGGAGCTGGAGCTGAAAGAAATGATCGGCTTATCCGATACAGCCGCCAATGAGCGCTCTAATCTTGCAAGCGGCGGACAAGGCGGCGAAGAGCTGCCGATATCGGAGTATTCCCTTCATTCCCTGACCGAAGCCGCTCAAGTTAAATATTCAGCTATTGATATGCGCATTGATCAACTGCAGCCCAGTTTAGAGGCAACCCGTCTGGCTGCTATCAAGCATAAGCAAATACTCGAAAAAACGCCGACCCTATGGCCGGCCGATTCACGTAAAATCACCTCTGAATTCGGTATTCGAAAAGACCCTATCACCAGGCGGTCCACCTATCATTCCGGCATTGATTTAGGCGGAAACAGAGGAGATCCGATCTATGCAGCAGCAGGAGGCAAGGTGACCATTTCAGAGCGTGAATATCCTTACGGAAATTACATAGCGATAGACCATGGCAAAGGCGTCAGCACGCGCTACTTGCATTTGAATAAGCGACTCGTCGAGGTTGGCGACACGGTCACTAAAGGTCAAATAATAGGAGAGCTGGGCAACACTGGCCGCAGCACCGGCCCCCATCTGCATTACGAGGTTATCGTAAACGGCGTAACCGTCAATCCGCTACCCTATATGAATGAAGATAGAGAGGACAATGATCATGTTCAAAAGTAAAAAGAGTATTATTGATCCGAACAAAACAGACACATTAATCGGTGAAGGAACGGTATTTGAAGGCAAGCTGCATTCGAAGGCAAGCATTCGCATTGAAGGCAGCATTACAGGTGATATTGAGTGCGGCGGGGATGTTATTATAGGAGAAAGCGGCAGCGCCAATTCCAGCGTGACTGCTCGCGATCTTGTACTGGCTGGAACATTAATCGGCAATGTAAAGGCAACGGGCCAGCTGACCATCTGCTCCACCGGTACGCTCAAAGGAAATGTTGAGGCCGGCTCTTTCATTATTGAAGCTGGCGGCATCTTCAACGGTTCAAGCGTGATGCAAAACCGGGAGCAGGCAGTTTCCGAGAAAAAGCATCACGATCAAGGTCAGGCTAAGGCAGCTATTTAGCGAGCCAAACCCCCTTATTGCAAAGGAGCTCCATATGCTTGGATTTGCTATATTACTGCTTTTTTATTTGATCGGCTATATATTGCAGGCTGTCTTGCACATTCCACTGCCAGCTAACGTTATTGGTTTGCTATTATTTACACTCGCTTTATTTTTAAAAATCATTAGGCTGGACTGGGTAGAAGAAGCCGGGATTTTTCTTATACGCCATATGATGCTTTTGTTTGCGCCAATTGTTGTAGGCACGATGGTTTTCTTTTCATTTATAGGCAGCCATGCCGTTTCTATCGTCGTCAGCTTATTTCTCAGCACGTTCGGGGTGCTGCTCGTAACGGGCTGGTCCGTCAGCAAATGGGGGAAAAACAAGAATAAGGAGACTGAACAGCTATGAGCTTTGAAGCGTTTGCAACGGAGCCTCTATTTGGCTTGACACTTACGATAGCCGCTTATGCTGCTGCCTTGCTTCTACAAAAAAAATGGTCCTTCCTCCATCCTTTGCTCATTTGCTCCATTGCGATTATAGCTGTACTAATGATATGGGAAATTCCTTATGAATCTTACCGCAAAGGAGCCGATATTTTAGTATTTTTATTAGGACCCGCTACAGTAGCGCTTGGCATACCGCTCTACAAAAATGCCGAAAAAATCAAATCGAAAATCATCCCGATTATCGCTGGCATTACGACAGGCTCGATCAGCGCACTGCTATTGTCGGCGGCATTCGTCTGGATGCTTGGCGGCAGCAGCGAGCTTATTGCAACAATGATGCCCAAGTCCGCCACCTCGCCAGTCGCGCTCGAAATCTCGCGGCAAGCTGGCGGCATACCGGAGCTGACTGCTGTGCTTACCGTTTTAACCGGCTTAATCGGCAGTATCGCGGGACCCGCTCTTTTAAGATTTGCCGGCGTGCGCGACGATATCTCGATCGGCACTGCTATGGGAACAGCAGCGCATGGCATCGGAACAGCGCGGATTATTCAAGACTCAGAACTTGCAGGAAGTACGAGCGGCTTTGCCATGGGGATTTCGGCTATACTTACCAGCCTTTTATTTATACCGATTTATAGTTGGTTTCATTGATTTCTTTACTAAAGCCATTGTTGCAATCATTCATCATCTTGCTGCTCATTATTTTGATAGACTTAATAAATTATTATAAAGAGAAGTGACTGATGTTAGAAACAAAGGGCCTGTATTCACAGATATTCCATCTGAGATACAAGCCCTTTTTATGAAATTATTTTTTTATTTTAAAGCGCTCTTCGATCGGTTGGAACTGCTTCTCGCCCGGTGCAGACAATTGTTTGCCGAATGGCATTTGCGCAAGCAGCTTCCAGCTGTCAGGCAGGCCCCACTCTTTTCTTACAGCATCATCGATAAGCGGGTTATAGTGCTGCAAGGATGCTCCGAAGCCCTCGTCTGTCAAAGCAGTCCAAACGACTAGCTGCAGCATTCCGTTGGATTGCAGCGACCAGATTGGGAAGTTGTCAGCATACAAGCTGAATTGCTGCTGCAAGCCCTCAATTACACTTTGATCCTCAAAGAACAATACGGTGCCGTAGCCTGCGCCAAAAGCGTTCATTTTGTCCTGAGTTGAACCAAACTTATCCGGATCAACCATTGCACGCAAAGTTTCTGTTGTAATGCTCCAAAACTTTGTATGCTGCTCGCCTAGCAGCAATACGACACGCGCGCTTTGAGAGTTAAACGCAGAGGGTGTATGCTTAATGGCAAATTCAATAATTTGCTCTAAACGCTCGTCGCTAATTAGCTGCTCATTATTAATGGCATAATGACTTCTTCTTGCTTTAATAGCAGATAAAAAGTTGGTAGTAATTTCGTGATTCAATGTAAACTTCCTCTCTTGTTCAAATGTGATAGCAGACTGTATTATAATTCCCTGGCCAAATTCAAACATACATGCACAAATCAGCCAACGATAAGTTTGATCCCAATTTCATTAGGGTCTTTCAAAAATAAAGCTCCGTCTTTATTCTCTACAGCAACTCCTGCTGCATCCAGCCTGCTTTTCAGAAGACTAAGCTCTTCAAGATTAGGTACAATTATCGTAAAGTAATCAATTCCTGTACTATTGCTGGGTGGTATCGGAGCATTGCTGCCGGCCCAAATATTAAGCCCCATATGGTGATGGTACCCGCCAGCCCCAACGAACAAGGCGCCCATCTGACGCATTAGATCAGCCTCCGCCTTAAAGCCCAGCACATCAATATAAAACTGCTTGGAATTCGTCATATTATTCACGTGGAAATGAACATGGCCGATGACCGTATCCTTTGGCAGCCCGCTCCATGTCTGCCCCTGCGCCAGTGCTAGCAAGCCTTGCCAATCTATAGCAATCGTAGCCATATTTACATTGCCTTGCTCGTCATAGGTCCACTCTGTTCTTGGGCGATCCCGATATATTTCAATACCGTTGCCGTCTGGATCAGATAAGTATAACGCTTCACTTACCAAATGATCAGCTTGGCCAATATGCACATTCATTTCAACTAAATGCTGCAAGGTAATGGCGAGCGCCTCGCGAGATGGCAATAAAATAGCAAAATGATACAAGCCGCTCATTCTGCGCTCCGGAACAACGATAGCATTTTCAACTTCCTCTAAAATAAGCAAAACATTATGCCCATCCGTTGTAAGCTTTGCTATATTCCCTTCCTTGCTCAACAGCTGCAAACCGATGACCTGCTCATAAAAAGCAATGGAACGCTCTAGCTTGCTTACTTTTAATTTTACTTCCCCTAATTTTGTTTGTGGATGCAGCATTGCTGTCATTCCTCTCCATAAAATATTTTCGACTGCCTATCTCATTTCATTGCTGATTTGAACAGACAAGTCAAGGTCTATGTCTTTCAATTCTTTATTGGTTAGTTACTTACTTTTATATATTTAGTATACATAATATATTTTTCTGCGTCAACATTTCTAGTTATTTTCACTCTGCCATATGTCGTAACAAAACAAAATCACCGATCGGTGACCTAACTTGCCGTCATGTAAAGAACAAACGATACGGCGCTATCTATTTAGCCGCCTGGCTTCTGCTTGCAGTGCGGTCATTAATGACCGTTAGAAGTAAAAAGCAGTCTTTTTGTTGCTTATGCGGACACTTATGTCCTTTAGAGGAACATTCCGTCGAATTCTTTAGCTTTTTTTCCGCTAACGGATATTTCTGTCCGTTAGGAAGTGGAGGTTGGCGAAAAGTGTGCGCTAACGGTCATCAGTGTCCGCATCATTTGGATCAATTCGAGCTAAACAACAAAAAAACCGATTATGATTAGTTTTCACTTCTCATAATCGGAGTATTCAGCTTAATATTGATCAAGGAAAAACTGCAGCGTTATATCCGCAAAATCAGGCAGCAACTCATGTCCAAAATCAGGATAAATCTCCAAGCGTTTAGGCGCTGTAATTTTGTTGTATGCAGCAAACTGCGTTGACGGCGGGCATACGCGATCCATCAGCCCTACAGCCATCAATACTTCGCCTTTAATTCTGCCTGCCAGATTTTGAATATCAATATATCCAAGGCGGGTAAACACTTCATTTTCCCGTTGATGGCGCGGATCAAATTTTCTGAAATAATTTTGCAATTCAAAATATGCATCAACAGCCAGATCCATTTCCCATACTCGTCTGTAATCACTCAAAAATGGATATACAGGGGCCAGCTTTTTAATTTTGGGTTCAAGTGATGCGCAAGCAATTGTTAATGCGCCCCCTTGAGAGCCCCCCATAGCATAAACCTGTTCAGAATCAACCTCTGGCATCGACATGGCGATGGAAGCTAATTGTGCTGTATCAAGGAAAATATGCCGGAACAGCAAGTCGTCCTCGTGGCTATCCAATCCACGAATAATATGACCATGGTGGGTGTTGCCTTTTACGCCGCCTGTATCTTCCGATAAACCGCCTTGTCCGCGGCAATCCAATGCGAATACAGAAAAGCCTTGGAAAACATAAGGAAGCTTGTCCATCCAGCTGCCTGAATGTCCAGTATAGCCATGAAATTGCAGCACAGCCTTATGCGGCTTTGCAGCATCCTTAGGGCGCAAGTATTTGGCATGAATGCGTGCACCGCGTACACCTGTAAAGTATAAATGATAGCATTCCACACCTGGCACTTGAAATTCGGCAGGCACCAGCTCAACCTGCGGATCTACAGCCTTCATCTCAGCTAGCGCGCGCTCCCAATAAGCGTCGAAATCATCTGGCCGAGGGTTTATTCCTTCGTATTGCTTAAGCTTCTCAAGAGGCATATCAACTAAAGGCATGACTCTTCCTCCTTATGTACATTGTTGTTTAATTGGAAAGGCCGTTATATGCTGCTATTCGCAGCTGCACACAGTTTACTATTCAAGAAAAAACTGCATAGCGATTTCGCTAAAGCCCGGCAGCTCCTCGTGGCCGAAATCAGGATAGATCTCCAGCCGTTTTGGCGACGTGATTTTGTTATAAGCGGCGAACTGCGTCGAGGGCGGACACACAGTATCCATCAATCCAACACCCATCAGCACTTCTCCTTTAATGCGGGATGCTAAATGCTGGATATCAATATACCCTAATCGGTTAAACATCTCTTCCTCGCGAAGATGCCGTGGATCAAACAGCATAAAATACTTTTTCAGCTCTATATATGCTCGATCAGCCAGATCCATTTCCCATACTCGTCTGTAATCACTCAAAAATGGATATACAGGGGCCAGCTTTTTAATTTTGGGTTCAAGGGATGCGCAAGCAATTGTTAATGCGCCCCCTTGAGAGCCCCCCATAGCATAAACCTGTTCAGAATCAACCTCTGGCATCGACATGGCGATGGAAGCTAATTGAGCTGTATCAAGGAAAATATGCCGGAACAGCAAATCGTCCTCGTGGCTATCCAATCCACGAATAATATGACCATGGTGGGTGTTGCCTTTTACGCCGCCTGTATCCTCAGATAAACCTCCCTGACCGCGACAATCCAATGCGAATACAGAAAAGCCTTGAGCTACATAGCTAAGCTTATCGATCCAGTGACCTGAATGGCCTGTGTAACCGTGAAACTGAAGCATTGCAGCATGCGGCTTTGCGATATTTTTGGGACGTACATATTTGGCATGGATACGCGCCCCTCTTACTCCCGTGAAATACAGATGGAAGCACTCTGCATTCGGTACCTGGAACTCGCTAGGCACCAGCTCTATTTGAGGATCAACGGCTTTCATTTCTGCAAGCGCCCGCTCCCAATAGGCATCAAAATCTGCTGGTCTGGGGCTAATCCCCTCATATTGCTTTAATTTCTCCATCGGCATGTCCACTAACGGCATTGCAGTTTCCCCCTTAGCTTGTTATCCTGACAATTGACCTACCTAACAAGTATATGCGATTATACTATTTTTTTTAAGCACTAAAATAGCAAATTTACGATGATTTCCATTTCAGCTATGAAATAAAGCAAGGCTGATCTTATATCTGACTGTTGTGTTGAGTTAAGTTGAGTTATGTTGAGTTATGTTGAGTTATATTGAGTTATGGCCGCGTAGCTATATTACTTCTTCTTGAATCTCGGGGTGAACAATGAAACTGAGGAAATTGCCGATTAATTATGAGTAAAAGTAGATTGAATCGATAGCTTCAATTTATTTTGCGCAAACGTAGATTGAATCGATAACTTCAATTTATTTTGCGCAAACGTAGATTGAATCGATAACTTCAATTTATTTTTCGCAAACGTAGTTTGAATCGATAGCTTTCCTAGCTGGTCAGACGTTCCGTTATTACGCCCAAAATAGCAGTTTTAAGGCAGCAAAGTGACAGACGTTCCGCTATTGAACCATAATTCACTGAAAAAGACAGATTTGGAGCCGTATAGCGGAATGTGTGACCGCGAAATAAAAAAAATGACGGTTTTGCAGCAAATAACGGAACGTGTGACCGTGGCAATTTATTTTGCGCAAACGTAGTTGGGATCGATAGCTTTCCTAGCTGGTCAGACGTTCCGTTAATACGCCCAAAATAGCAATTTTAAGGCAGCAAAGTGACAGACGTTCCGCTATCGAACCATAATTCACTGAAAAAGACTGATTTGGAGCCGTATAGCGGAATGTGTGACCGCGAAACAAAAAAAATGACAGTTTTGCAGCAAATAACGGAACGTGTGACCGTGGCAATTTATTTTAGACAAAAGTAGATTGGATCGATAGCTTCAATTTATTCTGCGCAAAAGTAGATTGAATCGATAACTTTCCTAGCTGGTCAGACGTTCCGTTATTACGCCCAAAATAGCAGTTTTAAGGCAGCAAAGTGACAGACGTTCCGCTATTGAACCATAATTCACTGAAAAAGACTGATTTGGAGCCGTATAGCGGGATGTGTGACCGCGAAACAAAAAAAATGACAGTTTTGCAGCAAATAACGGAACGTGTGACCGTGGCAATTTATTTTGCACAAACATAGGGTAGCAATAAAAAGGGAAGCGTGCTTTCACATTTAAAATAAAAAACAGGCCGCTTCTTTTCAAAGGGCCTGCCTGTTCAATCCGTCATCAATCGTTCTAGCTATAGTGATCTGTATATCGCTTTGTATACGTCGTCCAGGGATACACCGTGCAGACGTGCTGCTTTGGCTGCCTCCTCGTACTCTGGCGCCTGGGACATTAAACGCTCGCCGTCAAAAGCCTGCTTAACCTTAATGAAGCCGTATTCTGTCTGAACTTCTATCCATTGCCTTCTAAGCGCTTTTCGCTGCCATTGGCTGCTGCGAACGCCTATTGTCGATGTTTCAGCCAACAAAATCTGCTCGCAAGCTTGCTTCTCTTTTGGATAACATAAAACCGTTATTAAAACGCCAGGTCTGTTCTTCTTCATATATACAGGCGTGTAATACACATCGAGCGCCCCTGCCTCCAACAGCCGCTCCATCGTATAGCCAAGCAATTCCCCTGTCGTATCATCTACCTGCGCTTCCAAAATCGTAATCATTTCATATGACGCTTCATCTGATTTGATAAATTGCGTTGCTACAGTTTCAACAGCATGCCCCTCAGTACCAGTGGATATGGACTGTTTGACTTCACTTTGCTCTTCCTTCATCAAAACAGCTCTTATTACATTAGGATGGTCAAAATTTTTCGTCCCGGCGCCATAGCCAATTCGATCAATTGTGCCTGGCGGAATCGTTCCGAAGCTTGCTGCCAGTGCTTTTACAATGCCTGCGCCAGTAGGTGTGGTCAGCTCGCCTTGCGCCGTAAAGGCTGAAAGCGGAACGCCGCGAAGCAGCTCTGCAGTCGCTGGGGCAGGAATCGGGTAAAGCCCGTGCGCCATTCGCATTCTGCCTGTGCCGGTAGGCACCGGAGAAACTATAATTTGATCAATATCCAAACTCTCAAGCGCGAGGCATACACCAATAACATCAATAATAGAATCCATTGCGCCTACTTCGTGAAAATGTACCTCAGCAGGTGAAATGCCATGAATTTTGCCTTCCGCTTGCGCAATAAGCTGGAATATCGCCATGCTGCGCTCCTTGGCTCTTGCTGGCAGCGCGGACTGCTCGATCATGGCAATAATATCAGCCGCTTTGCGGTGCTCATGATCGTGATCGTGACTATGGCTGTGTCCATGGTGGTGATCATGGCTATGGCTGTGTCCATGGTGGTGGTCGTGATCGTGACTATGGCTGTGCTCATGGCGGTGGTCATGATCGTGGCTATGGCTGTGCTCATGATGGTGCTCATGATCGTGGCTGTGACTGTGTCCATGGTGGTGCTCATGATCGTGATCATGGCTATGGCTGTGTCCCTGATGGTGCTCATGATCGTGACTATGATGGTGATCGTGGCTGTGACTGTGTCCATGGTGATGATCGTGATCGTGGCTGTGACTGTGTTCATGGTGATGATCATGATCGTGGGTATGGCTGTGTCCATGGTGGTGATCGTGGCTGTGACTTTGTTCAATTTCTAGCTTCAGCCACTTGGAGGTAATCCCGCGGCGATCTACCTCCTGAAACTCCATTGTAAAAGGATCAATCGGCATCGATCTCAGATGTGAAATAATATAATCCTGATCGGCGCCCAAATCAACCAGGGCCGATAGTGTCATGTCGCCGGCAATGCCAGATATGCAGTCTAAATAGAGTGTTTTCATACGCCCTCCGCTACTAATTGTAATATCATGGCTGCCTGGTAGCCTGCCCCAAATCCATTGTCAATATTAACGACCGTTACACCTGCAGCGCATGATGTCATCATGGCAAGGAGTGTTGTAATTCCTTGCAGATTAGCGCCATAGCCAATCGAGGTTGGTACCGCTATGACCGGTCTTCGAACAAGACCGCCAACAACACTGACCAATGCCCCCTCCATTCCTGCTACAGCAACTACAACGGAAGCCTCACGGATGCGATCTTTTTGACTAAGCAAACGGTCTATTCCAGCTACGCCCACATCATAAATGCGATCCGCCTGTCCGCCCATCCATTCAATTGTACCTGCCGCTTCCTCAGCTATAGGAATATCAGTAGTTCCTGCTGTCAGTACAGCAACCTTGCCCGGGAGCTTTCTTTCGGCTTGTCCATAGCATATTAATTTGGAAACTTCATTATAGGTAGCTGCCTTATAACGAGTTAAAATCCGATCGGCCATCTCCTGCGTAGCTCGTGTAACTAACGCGCGATTATGGTTTTGAATAAGGCTCGCTACAATTTGCTCTACTTGATCGGCCGTTTTGCTCATTCCAAAAACGACCTCGGGATGACCTGTTCGCTGCTGTCGATCTATATCCAATTTGCAAAATCCCATATCTTCAAAGCTCGTCATGCCTTTTCTCCTTTGACAGAAAGCATCTGATTCATACTGCCGCTGCGATAGCCCGTCAAATCCATCGCTACATATATAAAGCCAATTTCCTTCAGCTTCGCAGAAATTTCAGACGAATACTTTACAACCTGCTCCATTGCATCAGGCTCCACTTCAATGCGGGCGATATCGCCATGGCTGCGGACGCGTACCTGACCAAGCCCTAGAGAGCGTATATATCGCTCAGCTTGGCCTACACGCCCCAGCTTTTCGATCGTAATCATCTCGCCATAAGCAATGCGCGATGACAAGCAGGCAAAAGATGGCTTATTCCAAGTCGGCAAATCAAATTCGCTTGATAGGTCGCGAATTTCTTCCTTGAACAGGCCGGCCTCCTGCAGAGGACCGCGCACGCCGCGCTCCTTCGCTGCCTTCATCCCCGGCCGATGCTCATTCATATCATCCGCGATCAAGCCATAAACGATATGCTTATACTTGCCGTCTGCCAAGAAGGGCTCCAAATGCTCAAACAAGCTGCGCTTGCAAAAATAACAGCGATTGGAGTCATTCTCCTTATAGCCGGGAATGCTTAGCTCAGATGTTTCAATAACTTGATGCGGCGCTCCTATCAGCTCGGCAAGCCGAATGGCTTCTTCCAGCTCCTCCGAAGGATACGTCTCCGAATCAGCGGTAACAGCAAGTACACGCTCTGCCCCAAGTGTTGCCACAGCCGCATGCAACAGCAGCGTACTGTCAACACCGCCAGAGAATGCAACGACTACGGAATCCATTTCCGTTAAAATCGCTTGCAGCTTGCTATATTTATCATGCATGATCGACAGTCCTCCCCAGATGATGCAACATTACTTATATATTATGACGCTGTAGAGCTGTAATATCGCTCATAGAATCTTTTAAAGAATAATAAAGGTTCAAATAAATCGGTAAATGCCTCTGATAGACCGCATGATGCTCCATACTCGGCTCATAAACGGTACCGCTTACTCCGCTCCAGCGCAATAGCGGCCCCTCGCAATTATTCATTGCAAACAGGCCAAGCTGTGCGGCGCCCAGTCCCGAGCTCTCCACTACTTTTGGAATATGAACAGGAACACCCAATATATCCGCCATTATTTGGCACCATATTTCCGATCTCGCAAAGCCGCCCGACGCTCTTATTTCTTTCGGCGCATTGCCCGCTTTCTCCATCAACTGGCAAATCGCCGCAATTTGAAACATAACGCCTTCCATTGCTGCGCGCAGCATATGCTGCTCTGTATGAGCAAGCGTAAGGCCAAACATAACCCCCTTCGCTTCCGCATCCCAAAACGGAGCACGCTCGCCAGACAGCAGCGGCATAAACAACAAACCATCCGCTCCTGGTGCTATATTGCTAGCTTGTGGCAGCACTTCCTCCATCTTTTTGCCGGGGAATAGCCGCTCTGCAGTCCACTGTGCTACGATAGCGCCATTGTTGGAAGGTCCTCCGACAAGCCAGTGGCCTTCAGCTAATGCATAGCAGAATAATCGCCCTTCCGGATCGAAGGTCGGCTCATTCACACAAGCTCGCACCGCGCTGCTCGTGCCGATCGTAACGGCAACAACTCCGTCGGTGACAGCGCCGATGCCCAGATTGGCGAGTACGCCATCCTGCGCTCCAAGCACGAACGGTGTTGCCGGGCTCAGCCCCATGCGCGCAGCAGCCTCCTCACGCAGTCCCGTCAAGCGATCGGTCGTTGGCGCAAGCGGAGGAAGCTGCGACTTGTTAATGCCAACAAGCGCAAGTGCCTCTTCATCCCATGCCAGCTCTTTCAAATTAAACATGCCGGTTGCGCTCGCAATCGAGTAATCCATAACAGTCGTGCCGAATAAACGATTGAAAATATATTCTTTAATCCCAATGAATTGATAGGCTGCCGCATATAAATCTGGCTGTTCTTCCTTCATCCACATAATTTTGGCCAGCGGCGACATCGGATGCGTAGGAGTACCTGTACGTGAATAAATCGCGAGTCCTTCCCCGCTCTCGAGCAGTCTTTTTACTTGCGGAGCACTTCGCTGATCCGCCCATGTAATGCTTCGCGTCAGCGGATTGCCATCCTTGTCAATTACAATCAGACTGTGATTGGCAGAGCTGAATGTGACACAATGCACATTTTCAGCGTGCCAGCCCCCCTGCTTCATCACTTCAGCAATCGTATTTTGCATAGCTTCTAGAATCTCATCAGGGTCCTGCTCCGCATAACCAGGCTTAGGCGTATGCAGCGGATATCCAATAGCGTGGCTTCCCAGCACATTGCCATCCATATCAACCGCCAGCGTCTTGGTGCTCGTAGTGCCAAGATCAACAGCCAGCACAATTTTTTGCTCTACATTCATTTTGGCAAATATCCTTCCTCATCAAATTCCCATTCGTAAGGTCCTTCCACAATTTCAATTTTCGGGTTTTTCTTTGCTTCCTCAAGCAAAGCCTCAGAAATTTCAATCGTGCCCAAATGTAGCGTATCGCGAATGCGCGCTAGTCTGCAAGTTGTGTAGTCAAGAATATTGCAGGTTTTAACTGCTGCCTTGATGGCATCACGGTCATCCGCAAGCGTCGTCGCCTGCTTCGTCGGCGCACATACAGTAGACGTCAAGCCGTTGGCATAAGTGCCTGGCCAATCTGCCTTATCCACCAGTCTTCTAGTTGTAAAATCAGCCGTGCCTACGCCGTTGGCATTTCCTTTCGACTCAGGCGTCAGGTCCAGCACAACCATTTTATTTACTTCTGGACCACCATGCGCGTAAGGCGTCGGATAACGGCCTGTAACGTTCGGGTCCATACCGTCCCCGCTAATATTTTTACCTATATAGTCAATAACGAGCACATCCAGCTCAGGGAACATAATTTGCGGAAGCCGGCTTTTGGCTTCTACAAGCAGCTCAATTTCTCTTGCCTCCATCGCGTCAGTACCAAGCACCTCGATACGGCATATTTGATCGTAGGCATTTTCTACAATCGCAACGCCGAAGCTGATCGGCAGCTTCTCAATCATAACCTTCGCCATAGCAGGGACATTTTCGGCCATATACTTAAAGCCTAGCTGATGACACGCCTCGGCCCCCTTCTGCTTGCCCAGTCCGATCGAAATCATTTTGAACAAACCGCTTTCAATCGGCCCCCGAAAAGCTGTATGCGGCTTGATCCGGTTAATAATAACGATCGCATCTGCTTCTGTTGCAGCGATTTTGTCACAATAAATCGGCAAACCGTTAGGCAGGCGATCCAGCTCAACTACTTCCATTGAGGAACGAACCGGACAGCCCATACGCTCCTCGTCGATGCCCAGATGGGCCAGCACTTCCGTTTGGCCTTCTGCAGTTGCGCCGCCATGGCTGCCCATGCACGGTACGATAAACGGCTCAGCGCCGATGCGCTGCAACTCGCTGATTACAGCCTTCGTGATTTCATTAATGCGTGAAATGCCGCGGCTTCCGACTGCTACCGCCACCTTTTGCCCAGCTTTGATCGTGCTTACTGAATCGCTGCTGCGCATAAGATTTGTCAAATCGCCAATAGGATCACTCAAAGTCGTATTATCAAACTGCTGCTTAATCCGGTACATTTTAGGCAGCGGAATATGCTCTACCAATTTTCTTAAAATATCCGTCATCTTGCCATCTCCTCACTCGCGACAGCCGCATGATCTGCAAGCAGCTTGCGATAATATATTGTAATAATGCTTCCAAAACATACGAAACCCAACTCAGTATCGTGTATATTTAAGCCATTTGCAAACTTTTATTTGACAACATTAACAACGTTGTTATTATTAATATAGCTAAAATAAAGCGTACTGTCTACCGAATTGTGAAATGCTTTATTTTAAATAATAACTGTATTAATATGAGGAATACCAGCCTGCAAAGCGTAACTGGAGACTGTAGCTGAAAAAAGCAGCAGGAAGTCCAAGTTAAATTGATACCATCCTTAATGAAGTACATATTAAATAGATGTCGCGATGCAGTTAAGCGGATTTCTTCAGGCTGTTGAAAAACCCTTTATATCACGAAATGTGCCAACAAAAAATGGTTCGGAGGTTGCGACGCCCCGTTCTGTATGATTTTTCATATACAATTGTGGTTTTTGAGGCATTTCAACGTATTGTGTATGAAATTTCATATACATTTTGCCATTTTGAGGTTGCGACGACCCGTTCTGTATGATTTTTCATATACAATTGTTGTTTTCGAGGCATTTCAGCGTATTGTGTATGAAATTTCATATACATTTTACCATTTTGAGGTTGCGACGACCCGTTCTGTATGATTTTTCATATACAATTGTTGTTTTCGAGGCATTTCAGCGTATTGTGTATGAAATTTCATATACATTTTACCGTTTCGAGGTTGCGACGACCCGTTCTGTATGATTTTTCATATACAATTGTTGTTTTGGAGGCATTTCAGCGTATTGTGTATGAAATTTCATATACATTTTACTATTTTGAGGTTGCGCCGACGGTCGGAATCCCAAAGCGTAGTAATATCCCTTTCGATTGCTTTTTGCCCTATCCACAATTAATCGACACCCTGCTAGCAATCGTTACAATTTCCAAAAGGGTTTCTTTTGATGTAAAAGAAGCGGCAGTGTACAACTTTACAGGCTTATTTTTAACCTTTAAAGGGGTTATAGATTCAAGTAGCGGAGGTTAACATGATTACAATTAAAGATATTGCCGAGCAAGCTGGCGTCAGCTTCTCTACAGTTTCCAAAGCGCTGCGCAACAGTCCGCTCGTAAAAGAACATACGAAGCAGCATATTTTATCCATCGCCAAGGAAATGGGCTACCAGCCTAACCTGGCAGCTCGCAGTCTCGTATCCAAAAAAAGCGGGGCGATCGGAGTTGTTTGGCCGTCGGTAGAACGCGCCGCCCTCTCCTCCTTGCTTACTGCGCTCAATGATGCGCTTGAGGAAGAAGGCTATACGGTGTTGCTGTCGATCAGCCGGCTGGAAGCTGCGCTTGATACGTTTAGACGCTATCAGGTCGACGCTATAATCGTATTTGGCGATCAAGACAGCAAGCTGATCAGCGAAAGCACTCTTCCGCCCAATACGCCGATTATTACATACGGCGCTGCCGGATTCCATCCTTGGTCTACGGTTGACGTAAAACGCGGACAATCTATACGGCTTGCGCTTAGACATCTGGCTTCGCTCGGCCACCATCATATTGCCTATATAGGCGATCCCCAAACTAACGACCCGCTGCAAACCGTCAAAATCGAGGCATTCGAGGATGAGTCTGGCAAGCTTGGGCTCGCATCAGGCAAACAAATCATCGTGCCGATCAGCGGACTCGATGTGCATGACGGTTATATGGCGATGAAACAATTAATCGAGCAAGGAAATGTGGCGACAGCCATTATTAGCGGGGGAATCGATTTGACGCGCGGGATATTGCGGGCAGCAGCCGAGGCAAGGCTGCTGGTTCCGCAAGATATATCGATTGTCAGCTATGACAATCTGCCTCAGCTGCAAAGCTTTGAAGTTCCAATGACGGCAGTTGGAGTAGCGATTACGACGATTTCCGAAGCTATTGCGCAAGTTATTATCCAGCTTATCGGCAATCAGCAGCGTATACAAACAGTACATTTGGAACCGGAGCTCATCGTTCGCTCCTCTACTGCACCGCCTGCTTCAAGCTGATCGTACGATCGCAAAGCCTTTCTATCAAATAAGGATCGTGGCTAATGACGACGACCGCCATACCGCGCTCCTTGGCTATAGCCAGCACCTCGTGCCATATCTGAGCCTGCGTAATCGCATCGAGCATCGCTGTCATTTCATCTGCGATCAAAATTTGCGCTTCTGGATGAAGCGCTCTGGCGATGCTGATTCTTTGCAATTCGCCGCCGGACAGCTCATGCGGCCAGCGCTCCAGCCACTGCGGCGAGATGCCAAGCCGCTTCAAGAATACCTCGTCCGGCTGCCAGCTTTCAGCCAGCGAAGCTTTCAGCTTCATGCGCGGATTAAATGCATGCTCGGGATGCTGCAGCACAAGCTGTACAGGATAAATATGCGGCTTCGCATAACGAGTCTCCTTTTGCTGCATATTATCCATTTGATCCTCTTGCCGCCCGACAATCACCCTGCCTTCCATCGGCTTCATATACCCAGCCATTATACTGGCTAATGAGGACTTGCCAATGCCGCTTGGACCAACCAAACCAATGACTTCACCTGCACGCAGTGTTACATTCAACTGGCGAAACAGCCACGGTCCGCCCTTGTACCGATACGCAATGTCATGACCTTGCAGCAGTTCCTCCCCGGAACTATACTTCTTCATATCGCTGTCATCAAGCTGCTTCGGCCTATCCGCAATTTTGTCCAAGGAACGGTCCGCCAGCTTAAGCCCATTGCAAGGAAGTGCTTGCCATAATGCACGCGTATATGGATGCTTCAGCTTTTCTCCCTCTTGCGAAAAGTGCTCCACTGGCGCTATATCAACACAACGTCCTTCATTCATGACCGCAACGCGATCAGCAATTGCTACAGCTGCTTCTATATCATGTGTAATTAGCAGTACCGCGCAGCCCTGCGCTGCCAGTTCCTTTAAGCCGGCAAGCGCCTCTTTGACCGCCTCGACATCAAGGCCGGGCGTGGGTTCATCCGCGATTATCAATTTTGCTTCCTGCGCAGCAGCAGTCGAAAGCAGCACCTTGCGGGCCATACCTCCGGATAACTGGAATGGATACAATGACTTCATCGCTTCCATATCAAAAATATGAAAATGGGCAGCTTCCTCCTGTATGCTCTTCACTTGCGCCAGCTGCGCCCTGCTCTTAGCTCTGTCCAGCCAACCGCCAAGTCTCCTGTTTGCACTGCTTGGCTTAACTTTAAGCTGCTTCTCAACCTTAAGCAGCGGGTTCAAATAAGCCGAGGATTGCGGAATGAGACGCAGCTCCTTTCCGTGCAGATTTTGAAGAGCTGCATCGTTCAGCTGCCGCCCTTCATAGCGGATCGAGCCGTTCATAACCGCATTGTCTGGCAGAAGCCCCATTACCGCATGAGCGAGCAGGCTCTTCCCTGAACCGCTGGCGCCGACTACTGCTACAATTTCTCCTGTATGCAGCTGCAAGTCCAAATTGGTTACGACGGGTACAACTGACTGGCGAAGCGCAGATTGATATTGAACGAATGATACGGTAAGATTTTCGATTTCTAGTAAAGCCACTTCGCTTTCCTCCCTCGAATCAGGCTATGCTTAATGATGGGCGTCACGGGGCTGCAGCAGCACTCTTGCCGCTTCCCCTAAACGGTCAAAGGAGCGGACGACAATGAGCAGTCCTAAACCTGGAAACAAAGCAAGCCACCACATGCCTGTAGACAGATAGCGCATGGATTCCGATAAAATAACGCCAATGGCAGGCTGATGCGGCGATAGTCCAAGCCCTAGAAACGTTATTGCCGCTTCATGTAAAATGGCATGCGGAAACATGAGCAGAAAGCCGGTGACTACTTGCGGCAATACATGCGGGGCGATATGCCTGCTCGCGATCCACCAGCTGTTTCGGCCAAGCTGCCTTGACAGCTTGACGTAATGGGAGGACAGCAGCTGCTGAGCCTCCGCTCTAACGACCCTTGCCAGGCTTGGCCAATGTGTCGCCATAATGCCGATGACAATCCCTTTCATGCCTCCTCCGCATACAAATGCGATAAGGATAAGCAGCACAAGATGGGGAATGCTCATAAACAAATCGATAAGCCAGCTTATAACCCGATCCAGTCTTCTGCCTCCTACCGCTGCAGCAAGCCCGATAAAAAAAGCGATAATTACACTGCTGATAGCTCCGAGCAAGCCCACCTTAATACTTAAAGCCAGACCGCTGATCGTTCGCACAAACATATCCCGCCCAAGCCAATCTGTACCAAACAGATGCTGCAATGAGGGCACAAGATTACGCATCGCCAAATTCGTTGCCGTTCCTTTTGATTGCAGCAGCATGCCTGCAGCGCTGACTGCGAGCAGCAAGAGGATTGACAGGCTTGCTGCCGCAAGCGCACGCCTTCTCCCGTTCCAATATGGAATAATTAAACTGGATGTGACAGAGTTCTTTTTCATTGGCGAGCCCCCTCTCTCTTCCTTCTCATACGAGGGTCAACGGCTCGATTAATCGCATCTGCAAGCGCATTGCCGACAAATACGAAAATGGTGCTGAATAAGACAAGACCCATTAATAGCGGAATATCGCCGCGCAGCGCTGACTCGATGGTCGCTTGTCCAAGTCCCGGATAGGAAAAGATTTGCTCGGCAAGCACCGCTCCGCCAAACAATTCGCCGAAAGAAGCAAGCTGCAGTGTTATTGCAGGCAACGCCGCATTGCGCAGCGCCTGGCGGGCAAATAAATGGAAGCCTCGCTCTCCTCTTGCTCTAGCGAATAAAATATAATCGCTCGCAAGCACATCAAGCAGCTTCTGCCGTGAATGAAGCGCAATTGGCGCAATGCCGACTATGCTAAGCGTTATTGCAGGCAAAAAGATATGATAAAGCTTATCCCATAGCGTTACATCTGCTGAGAGCATCCCCGCTGGCACAGCAAGACCGATTGGGAACCAGCCCAGCCAGACAGAGAAAATCATAAGCAGCAGCAGGCCGACCCAAAACGTCGGAGCCGATGCTAATGTATAGCAGACGCCAGTAATAAAGCGATCCAGCCATCTGCCCTTGTTCATAGCGGCGAGCGAGCCCGCAGCAAAGCCGATTAATCCTGACATTACCCAGGCTAATGCCATCAATGTAATCGAATTGGCGAACCGGTCGGCAATAACATGATCAACCTTATCGCGATAGATCATCGAAGTGCCGAAATCTCCCTGCATAAGTGCGCCCGCCCATTTGCCAAACCTCTCCAAAGGCGGCTTATCAAGGCCCCAGTACGCTGCAATGGCTTCTCTTTGCTCCGGTCCGACCCGCATCGTATCCGCCCCTATATAAGACTGAACAGGATCGATGGGAGATAAGTTGACTAGCGTATAAGTAATAATAATAGCTGCAGCAAGAAGCATCGCCAGATGCAGCAGCTTCTTGCCCGCCCATTGCAACATATCCATCAAAATAAATTTATTCACGCCATTTCCACTCTTCGATATTGTCTGTAATCGGCCAGCCATGGCCATGCGGTTGAATACGCTGCTTGCCAATATCAAGCTTCTCCGTTACCAAATACAGATGCTTCAAATTGACAAGCCATGCCCATGGCGCATCGCCAAGCGCGCTGAGACCTGTTTCCCCGTCCCACTGCGCCTTTTGCCAGTAGGTCCATGCCTCTTCCTCATTTTTTGCATGAAGCGCCTTCTTCATCCATTCATCCACTGCCGGATTGCTGTAGTAGCCAGTATTAAAATAATCTACGCCCGCATAATCACTGCTGTAAATATTGTACATTTCAAGCGGATCATGACTTCCCCAGCCCAGCATTACCGCATCCTGATGCATACGCTGCTCGATAACATCCCAGCTCTTTCCTTCTACCACCATTTCAATGCCTATTTCCTTTACCATATCGGCTGTTGCCAGCGCAAGAGATTGGCGTGTAACATCGCTGGCCGGATAAATAAGAGGGAAGCTTGCTTTAAGCCCGTTTTTCTCTACGATTCCGTCTCCATCCTGATCGATCCAGCCGTTGTCCTTAAGCAATTGCTTGGCCTCATCAATCTTGCCGTCCTCAAACACAATATCTTTATTCCACCAAGGAAGGCCGTCGTTGCTGGAATAAGCAGCTGTACCGTACCCCTCCAACAGACCGTCTACAAGCGCCTGGCGGTCGATGGCCATATTAATCGCCTTGCGAATCGCTATATCAGCCGTTACATCATTTCCGATCATGTATCCTTTGTCTGTCTTATTTCCTGCTGGAACATAAGGAAACACGATACCCCGGTTATCAACGGTTTGCAGCTCCTCCAGGCGCATGCCTGCAACCGGCTGCTTGCTGAATGCAGTAGGAATATAAGCAATATCTGTCGTTCCCGTCTTCGCGGCAGCAAAAGCAGCATCCTCGCTCAAAAACAGGAAGGTCAGCTTTTTAAAGAAAGGCTTTGCTCCATAATAATCAGGATTTGCTTCAACGATCAATTGCTGCCCGCGGTCCCATTGCACGAATTTGAACGGTCCGGAGCCAATCGGGTGCTCCGCATATTTATCGCTATAAGCATGCTGAGGTACAATACCTACTGCTACTAATAAATATTGAAAAGAGGATTGAGGCGATTTCAAATGAAATATAACCGCGTCATCCTTCGTCTCTATTTTATCTACGTTCGTTAAGTCGATAGCCGCACCACTTTTGGCAGCAGTCTCAAACGTGAACTTGACATCCTCTGCCGTTACCGGCTTGCCATCCGTAAATACTGCGTCTTTGCGCACATGTATCGTCCACTGCTTGCCGTCCTCGCTTACCTCATGGCTTGTTGCCAAATCATTTACAATCCGCATTTCATTGTCACGCTTGAACAAAGTGCTTTGAAATAACGGCGAACCGTACATGCCCCAGCCGACAGTCGGATCAAAGCCAGCTTCCGGCTCGGAGCCAATTGCGAGTACAAGCTCCTCCTTCTGTGAAACCGGTAATGAGCTGCCATTCTCCCCCTTATTCACCTTATTTTTATCGCCTGACGACGAACAGCCTGATATAATAGCCAGCACTAGCATACATGCAATCCAAACAATATTTAATTTTCTCATTTCTCTTCTCCTTTTTATAATGCATTCAACGTACAATAAAATGGCTCTGACTTCGTATTTCAGCTCTTATTATGTTCCATACTTACGGCTTCGCCAGTCTCCCAGAAGATGAAATATTGGAAGCGTGCGATAGAAAAAGGTTGAGGGGATATGGAGGTGGATTCCATATTCGCAACGAAAGGGTCATTCATAGCTGCGAACTATGAAAATGTGACGAGGCTGCTACACAAAAAAATTACTTGAGAACTCAGCTCCACTCAAAAAGAAACGACATCTCCCTTCGTATACAAGGACATGACGTTTCCATTGAAAAACAGAGTATTTAAATACAAATTAATTGGAGCTGCGCCATGAATAACAACGTTGTTATTATAACTGAATTCCAGCTTAATTTCTAGCTTAATATTAAAAAATCGAAGCCTTTGCTGTAAACTATACTATTCTACTTAATATAACCGGCTTAATCAACTTCTTTTTTGGGCAAAAATTATGCCTGCATCGCTCTGAGTCCAAGCGCCACAGCACCGCATAATCCGGCATTATCACCCAAGCCGGGCGTAACAATATATTGGTCGATTTTCGATAAAACCGCCTCGGCGCTTACGTAGCCGTTAAGATTTTTTTGAACCTCGGCATGAATAAGCGGAAGCAGCTGCTTCTGATGCATAACGCCGCCGCCCAAAATTACTTTTTTCGGCGAAAGCAGCAAAATGGATGACGCAACAGCCTGGCCTATATAAAAAGCTTCAATTGCCCAAGCAGGATGATCAGCAGCAAGCTCTGAGCCTTTTACTTTCCAGCGCTTTTCAAGCGCAGGACCAGCCGCCATTCCTTCCAGACAGTCGCCATGGTAAGGACAGGCTCCTTCGAACGAATCTTCCGGATGGCGCCTCGTCAGCACATGCCCGCCTTCCGGATGCACAAGGCCATGCACCAAATGGCCTTCCGCATATATGCCTACGCCTACGCCAGTGCCAATTGTATAATATACGCAGCTATCCAGTCCTTTTGCCGCTCCCCAGGTCGCCTCGCCTAGCGCCGCCGCATTTACATCCGTATCCCAGCCAAACGGAATAGAGAATGACTGCTTCATTTTGCCCAAAAAATGATAATTGCTCCAGCCCGGCTTCGGTGTTGTCGTCACATAGCCATAATGCTCGCTCTGTTTATCAATATTAATTGGGCCGAACGTGCCGATACCAATGGCCTCTACATCTTCTTCCTTAAAAAAAGCAATGACCTGGGCCAATGTTTCCTCGGGCTCACCTGTCGGAATGCTGATCCGTTTCTCAATCTCCCCATGCTCATTGCCGATCCCGCATACGAACTTTGTGCCGCCCGCTTCAACTGCTCCTATTCTCATCTGGTTCCCCTCCAAGATATCTATCAAATAATTATAAATCCGCATATGTATTCGACCGAAAATGGCGTCCGATCAACTTTACTTTATCATTAAATTAATTATCCAAGCAACGCTGCCCAGCGATTTATTTAAAAATACTATCAAGCATAAACGGCACCGTCGTCCTAAGGAAACTCATTTCTAATCGCGCTTAATCATTAACCACGCCGGCTCCTTAAACGAATAGGTCCAAGCTTAATAATGCCCAGCGCTAATGCAACCAGTACAATTTCAGCAGCCATGCCGATAGATTGCGCCCATGCGCCGATCGTTCCATTCCATTGCGGCGACAGTGTAATTAACAGAACTAAAGTAAGAAGAGTAAAACATAAATTACATATTTGCGACCAAAAAATAACCTTCGTTTCCCCTTTTACAAAAACAAGCCCATTCAGCACATCCAGCCACGGCATGACCAGGGCAAATAAAGTAAAGGCTTGCAGCACTCGAACACTTTCCTCAAGCAAACGTCCCTGCACACCAATCACATATTCCAAAAATAATAGCCCGACGGGCGTAAATGCAAGTAGCGATAATAGCATTACTGGAACAAATCCGAGCATCAGTGTGAATTTTCTCACCGCCGCGGGATCAATGCGATAAAAATTAATAACGATTTGATGAAAATAGCTGAAAAAACTGCTTACGAGCATAACGATACTGGCAGCTATTGCAAAGGAAGATATAGAAAGCTGTGCATCCCACGTTTTACCAAGCATTGCATTAATAGAAGGGCCAATCCAAACCGATATAAAAGAAGAGAATAAAAGAGGGCGATAAAAGGAAAAAACATGCCGCTTCGTTTGCACATTATGATTATCCAGCTTCTCTGGCATTTTTCGAACGAGTAATCTTCCTTCAAGAAAGCTGACTGCTGCTTCAATAATCATGCCAGCAAGAAAAATAACAGCCCCAATCGTGCTGCTGTCCACTCCCCTATGTATAAAATAGAGCGAAAGAGCATACATGACCGCAAGCCGTATGGCCATGCCGATCGTCAGCCATTTGGTGCGAAAGTGAGAAATAATAACACCATGATACAGGCAGCGAAGACCAGAAAATAAGCTTACAAACATTAGAATGCGATATACATCAACAACGTCGCCTACACGGTCCGGGGTCACTCCGAATAATGTTTGAAAAATAAATACGCCGATCGGCGTATAGCTAATGATTAATCCCATAGCCGTTATACTTATAAATACGATTTGAGCTACAGCAAACATAGATTTGAAGGATTGCTTGTCCCTCACAAGAGCTGAGCAGGTTTGCCGAAGCAGCACCGCGGGCCGTTCCGTAATAGTGAGCAAGCTCATTGCGATGGCATAGGCCGTAATAATCCGCTCCGGATCAGCAGCCCGGCTCAGTGTGCTGTTGATGATGACGTGTGATATCGTAACTAGGCTGGCAGAGAGCCCGAGCGGCAGAAAAAAAGCCCAAATCCGCTTCAGAGCTACCTTTTCCAATGGCGCTTGAGCAAGTGACTGGTTCATCTATTCGTATAACTCCTTTGGCAGCGTACATTTACAATATCTTTGCTTTATCTGCTTCCTTCATTATAACGGCGATTACCTTTTATTCCTATGCCCGATTTCACTCACAATTGAATCTCCAATAATGATTCTGAACATAACGGTTTAACAAAACCTTTCAATTAACTGTGATAAATATCACTACCTCTTTACATATGCTGCTTTTATAATTAAGGTAGATAAATAGACCTACATATTCCATTTTATTAATAATTCATTTTACCTATCTAAATATTGTGCAAATGATCATTTTATGGAATGAAAAGCCTAAAAGAACTGCTAAATGTACGACAATCATACGATTATGCATCACATTTTTCTATTATCAAGGAGGACGTACCATGAAGATTAGTTTAGTGCACAAGCTCGTATTTGGTATATTTCTAGTATCAGCTGTAACTTATAGCACAAGCGCATTTTTTATTTTTGTGCTCAAGCCCTTACTCGCACCGAATATGCAGGAATGGCTGTACGTATCTGGCGTTCTTACTCTAGGCGTGCTATGGACATGCTTTCTTGGCTGGCTGGCGGCGAGATACATTATTAAGCCTTTGCTGCAATTAACGACAGCAGTCAATGCGGTAGCGGGGGGCAATCTTGCAGTGACCTTGCCGAAGCATAACTCTACCGATGAAATTGGACAATTGCATGGCTCCTTTCAGGTTATGCTGGGTAATTTGCGCCAAATGATATCCGATGTATCCAGCAGCGTCACGATTACGGATCAAAATGCCGGCTCGCTTGGCTCTGCTATTTCGCAGGCTACCAATCAAATTGAAACGATTGCCATTACGATTGACCAAATGGCTGAAGGCGCAGCTATGCAAGCCAGCGCTGCACAGCAAATGCTTGCGACTGCCGAGCTTTCCTCGCATGCCGCACAGACGATGAATAATGAAGCTGAGCATGCCAGCGGCACGGTTCAGGCTATGGTGAAGACAATTAACGAGAGTGTGGAGCAAATGAATGTTCTTGTCGATGGCATGCTGCATATATCAGCAACAAGCGAGCAAACGATGCAAATCGTCAGTCAGCTTGAGCAGCAGGCTGACGAAATCGGACAAATCTCACAGCTGGTCGGCGAAATTGCTGATCAAACGCATCTGCTTGCACTAAACGCCTCTATTGAAGCCGCTCATGCGGGAGAGCACGGACAAGGCTTTGCAGTTGTCGCCCAGCATATCCGCAAGCTTGCATCCGACAGCGCCGCTGCCAGCACCCAGATTCAAAAGCTGGTTGAGCTGATGCAGCAGCACACATTGACCGTCGTAACGGAAACCGACAAGCAAATGCAGCTTATTCGCGATGAAACCGTTACAGGAGAGAGCGCCAAGCAATCACTTTCACATGTTGTCTCCTCTGCTGGCGAAACGGCGGGTGCTTTGCAAAGCATCGTCAGCCATATCGCTTCCCAATCTGTACAAATTCAAGAAACCTTTACAATGTCCAAGGAAATGGCCGATACTGCTCTTTCTATTTCAGAAGGCGCAACGCGCATTTCAAGCGCTGCCCAAGAGCAAACTGCCGTGATGGAGGAAATAACAGCCTCCTCCGAAGTATTGCGTTCCGAAGCGCGCGATTTGAAGAAGAAAACCGTCGTATTCTCATTATAGAACTCGCTGCACGGCAATTTAATTCTAATGCACGGCAAATTTACTGCCGATTCAATGTGGATTTGGAAATATGTAACACTTGCCCGCTAGAAGCGTTGGTCTCAAAACTGTAACGGATGTGAGAGACGCTATTTAGCGAAAAAAGGCTGGTTTGAAATTGTAACGGTTGTGGGAAGCGTTATCTGTGAACATTTGCCCTATTATGATACGTTTTTAGGCAAATAAGGCTTTCTATAACCGTTAGATATTAGAATGAGCTAATTTTTGCACTTTAGCGTTTCCTGCAACCGTTAGATATTAGAATGAGCTAATTTTTGCACTTTAGCGTTTCCTGCAAGACTGTCGATTCATTGTGGGCAACT
>NZ_JBOZWO010000053.1:0-35580 GCF_050864975.1 Paenibacillus sp. GXUN7292
TTTATCTGATGCATAATTTCCTAAACAAAAATAAAAAACGGTTCGCCCTTGTCTAAGGACGAACCGTTTTTTATTTAACCGTATTGTCCGACAGTCGACGACAGGCGTCTAATAGCCTCGTAATCAGGACGGATAACCAAATCATCCAAGTACGCCGAAACGACGCTGCCGGGCCGCCTTGCCCGGTTCAGCGCGGCTATTATTTCATTTCCAGTTGCAATTCCTACACCATGGCCAAAAAACAAATTCGTATCGAGCATAATAGCATTCTCGCCCTGCCACTCCATATTTGCCGGATTGACATCGGGATTTTTGAAATATACAACATCTCCCGGATAGATATTGCGATTATCATAGGAAGAAACAAGCCTCAGATCATTATCATGCTGCCAGTCGCGCAAATATAAATTTTGGAAATAATAATTAAACGCATCATCGCCGATCGTCTCCAGTACCGCCTTATAAAGCATAATAATAATTGCTCCGGCACATTCGAACGCATATTTATTCCCATTAATAAAAATATCACGAACGCCCACTGATGGAGGAACGTTAGGCTTTAACAAAAATCCCCCATTGCTCGTACGCGTCCAATACTGCTCATTGCATCTTGAATTGCTGAACACAGCAAACCCGACTCCGCTTCTATACATAGCTTTTGCCGCTTCCACAATTTGTGTTCTCAGCTTTAGCTCAAATAATAATGCGTCAAGCGAATCATAGCGATACACTACCGGGCTATTCTGCTTGCTTCGAACAATTTTCCATTCCAGTTCAGACAACATACGCGGGTTGATTTGAGATAAATCGCCGCCTGAAATAACGATCACAGAGCACCCTCCCTCCAACCTTTTTTTAAAATATAGGAAAGTATATGTTTTCATCTTATACTTGATCCTATATTTCACCGAGAAACGGCACATCCCTTAGCCAAGGACGAAAGCGTTTCTTCTTGGTTCAATTAGGTTATTGTACGTATCGGGCTTGCAATTGGTGACCACTATAACAGACGGCGATTTAAATACGAACTATTTATAATCTACTAAGCAATTAAAAGTCCAGCTTTCACAAGTCCATTGCGAATGCCTTTTTCATCTACATGACTCGTAATATAATCGGCAAATGGCAGTAAATCAGGGTGCGCATTGCCCATTGCTACGCCAAAGCCTACTGTATCCAGCATTTCCTTATCATTCAATCCATCGCCGAATGCGGCTGCTTCCGCAGTTGAAATTCCCAGCTTGTCAAGCATCGCAATAACGCCTACCGCTTTGGATATGCCGTTAGGAAGCACATCCATCGCCTGATCATGCCAGCGGATCAGCGTAAAGTCTTCCCTCAAATGATCATACAAATGCTCATCTGCGCTCACGCAGTGAAGAAAAATTTGCATAACATCCTGCTCCTGCCAGAAATTCGGATTGTAATCAGGCATATCAACCTTTAACGATTTGATCGCTGCAGTTACAAATGGATCGTCAATGCCATTCGTGCTGAAGGTATGCTCGCCTTCAAATACCAGGCTGTGCTTATTCTGTTCTGCAGTGCTGACAAACTTAGCCAGCACGTCCTTTGAAATGGCTCTTTTAAAAATAGGCACTCCTTTGTACACAACGTATGAACCATTCAAGCAAACATAGGACTCTATATTCAACTGCTCCAATAATGGCTGGATGAAATAAGGTGCTCTGCCTGTCGCGATAACAGGCTCAACACCGCTTTCCTTCAATTGCTTGATCGCCTCTATCGTATCAGCAGGAATTACTTTTTCTTCGTTAACCAATGTGCCATCAATATCAAAAAAGACAACCTTGTAGCTCATTCTCCTATCCCCTATCTTTTTATAGTCTGACAATCGACGATTAACCTTTTATACAGTATAAAGAATATACCCTGATTTTGCACGAACTTTCCGCCATTATAAAGGAAACCGCTGCTTGACTAATACTGGGAATGGTTGGTATATTAGTGTCAACCGCTAACTGAGGAAGCACCCGTAGCATACGGCTTTAAGCCGTAATACGGGTGCTTTTTGCTGTGCGGAATTTTTATTTTAAGGGAGGAAAGATCAATGAGGCAACGTATGAAGCAACTCGCCGCTTTTTGGATCGCTTTAACACTTGTCGCATGCTTGCCCGGCTACGCAGCAGGAGCATCCTATCAATTTTCTGCCAGTGCCAAGGCAAGCTTTGACAAAATGGCCGGAGCAGCCAGTGCAGCTATGAAGGAGCAGCTGACTTCTCAGTACAATAAGCTGCAAGAGCACTACAAGCAAGAGCTGGAATGGGAGCATAAAATCAAGACGATTCACGCCAACAATGAAGGGCTTGAGAAAAAAATCCGCAATCAAATACAAATGCTGGACAATGATCGAATAAAACAGCTGGAATCGGATATTGCCAAGCTGAAAAAACGATATGAGCCCGTTATTAAAGTGTATGACACGCAGCGCAATCAATTAAATATGATAAAAGCCGTTAAAACTAGCAATAAAGAGCTCATAAAAGTTATGAATGTTTCGGTTTCAATATCAAAAGCTGCAGCCGATCATGCCAAAGCAGAAATTCGGCGCCAGGAAGCGAACTTGAAGGCTGCTCGCTCTGCCGCTAATGAGAAGAAAAAAGAGCTGCGCAGCATGCTTGCGGAAGGCGCTTCGCTCACCAGCAAAATTAAAATTGCAAAAAGCGCCATCCAAGCTTCTAACAAACTGTATACAGCTGAAGGCAAATTGCTGTCGCAAGCTGTACGCCAGCAGGCTGCCGGCGCTGCCCTGCAATCTATGCGAAAGATGAATGAGCAGGCACAAGCAATTAATAAGCAAAAAAGCTCCATCTACACCCTTGAGCAGCAATATAGCCAGCTGTTAACGAAGGTTCAGCTAAGAATGCGGTAGCAGCACTTCAATCTGCCTGCATAGCAAGGATAAACGGCTACGCCGTCCTTTGGACAGGCGCGTTTACTGGTGAAATATAAGAACGGGTATAAGAATACAAAAACTTATACTTTCTTATATTTCAAAAAGTGTGAAAGCAGGAGTCTGACTCCTGCTTCCACACTTAGCTGCGGCTATTTTTTTATTTTCAAATAAATAAATCTTACGACTTCAACAACAATTCCAAGCGCAATACCTGCAACGATCAGCTGCATAAACACAAGAATACCTATTAATTCCTCCCAGCCTGTTGTGCCGCCAGAGTAATAAACCATCAGCACTAAGCCAAGCAGCAAGCCGGCATTTGAGCAGGCCCACATCCTCGTAGCCCCGAACCAGCCCATCAGGCTGTATACAACCGACAATATGAAGGAAAGAAGAATAAGACGCAGTGCAATGATTACATCAAAATCCTGTCCAATAATTAAGAAGCGAGAGAGCATAATTAACACACTGATTACTGCAGTGGACATCAAGCCGAATGTGAGCCAATTGCGACTATGCGGTGGCGGAATGATGCGCATCGGGCACGCTCCTTCTCAAGACATGATTATTTTGCTTCACCTATAATGTACTTAAACAATAAACGCAATGCAATCGCTATTAGTTGCAGGGCGACCCCCTATTATGCAGTTACAGGAACTTGGATCGAGAAGTTTGCAGCCTGACGTTCTTTCTTTTATAAGGAGGTGTCGGGTAGTCCGTTATCGTTCGAAAGGCCGTTGCTGCACAATGAATCATATGGCCTTCGCTGCTAACCGTCACATTCCCGCGCGTTACTTTATTTTGTAGCAATACTGCCCTTCCGATTCCGAAATAAACATTAGGTTTCGAGCAATGCGTTCCGCTGTAATTAACGGGTACTGCTTGTACAGATACTTATAAATAGGCTTATACTGCAGTTTATTTGCTGAAGTGTCCATTCGAAGCGCCTCCTTAAAGATATAAAAACCTTATACTTTCTTATAAAAATAAAAGCACCGCACTAAGGTAAATACCCTCAGCACGGTGCTTCCGCATATATTTAAATTTACCTACACTATAGCATTCCGCCTATAAACCCGCAACTGCCTGAGCAGCGATAATTTGTTTGCTACACGCCAGTAATTATGCTACACTATTGCTAATTAAAGGAATGGAGGCTTATATACATGATAGATTCTATCCGCTTAAGGTCTGTGCGCATCTAATCGAACAGCACTTACTCTGCTCTGTGCAGGGGACTCAGGATAGCTCTGTCTATATATGCCTATCACTCTCATATGCGGGATTATGCACTTTAGCATGCTGCGCAGCGATTAGCTGGATTCATATCCGGACGATGCTATGCGCATACTATCGTATGCCATAATCGTGCGGCTTTATGTATAATATTGACGTTTATCGTCCATATTTGATACGAATGTCACTGTGAGATGATGTATTCTGAATCCTCTAACGATTAATGCTGCACAGGCTGAACATGCCTGTGCTTTTTTGTTGTTGCGCACCATCATTTCATACCCTGTTAACCGGGTTATTCGAGGAGGATTTATATATGCATGAAAAAAAATATAACGCCATACTTGTTGGCGTGGAAACTCAGCTGCAAGGTGATTTTGCCTATTCCATGCAGGAGCTTAACAATCTCGCGGAAGCATGCGATATTAACGTCGTTGCCGAGCTTCATCAAAAAGTGGAACGCCCTCATCCGGGCCATTATGTTGGCAGCGGAAAAATACAAGAAATTATTGCGCTAATGGAGGCACACGAAGCTGAGGTTGTTATTTGCAATGATGAGCTGTCTCCTTCGCAAATACGCAATTTGGAGGCTGCTTTGGAATGTACGGTTATTGACCGCACCATTCTTATACTGGATATATTCGCCGATCGCGCCAAAACACGTGAAGCACAGCTTCAGGTCGAGGTTGCGCGCTTGCAATATATGCTGCCGCGCTTAGTAGGACTGCGCGCTTCGCTTGGCAGACAGGGCGGCGGCGCAGGGCTCAGGAACAGAGGTGCCGGCGAAACCAAGCTGGAGCTGGATCGCAGACGGATCGAGGAGAGAATATCGATGCTGCAAGCCGATTTGGAGAAGCTCGTAGCTGTCAGAAAGGTGCAGCGCAAGCAGCGCCATAAAACAGAAGTGCCCGTCGTCTGCCTGGTCGGCTATACGAATACGGGCAAATCAAGCCTTATGAACGCAATGATCGAAAAGTTCGACGGCCAGACTACCAAGCAAGTATTTGTAAAGGATATGCTGTTTGCTACTCTGGAAACGTCCGTACGAAGCATCGGGCTGCCGGATCACAAATCTTTTTTATTAACTGACACTGTAGGCTTTGTAAGTCAGCTTCCTCACCATCTGGTCAAGGCGTTTCGCTCCACGCTAGAGGAAGTGACGGAAGCTGATCTGCTCATCCACGTCGTTGATTATTCCCATGACGATTACGAGCAGCTGATCAAAGTTACCGAGGAAACGCTAAGAGACCTAGGCGCTGATCACATACCTGTTGTTTACGCCTACAATAAGTGCGACCTCACCAATCAGCCCTACCCTCGCGTCAAGGAGCCAGTGCTGTACATGTCGGTTCGCGAAAGAAGCGGCTTGGATGAGCTTGTCGAGCTGATTCGCAAGCATGTATTTCATGATTATAAAACGTATGATCTGCTCGTCCCTTACGATCAAGGACGACTGGTATCCTTCTTCAACGAAAATGGCCATGTCCAAGAAATGAGCTATGAGGAAGAAGGCACGCGTATGAGGCTAGAGTGCCGGATCGCGGATTTTGAGAAATACAAAGAGTATGTAACCTTATTGTAGCTGTTTGCTGATTTGAAGAGAACGAGCTTAACGCCTGACGGCGTCGATTAATTGTGGGCAACGATAGGCAAGCAAAAAGAAAAAAAATTGGACTACAACAGCGGTCGGAATCCCAACCTTGATCGCAGTAACATCCCTTTCGTTTGCTTATTGCCCTTATCTGCAATTAATCGACACCCTACTACAATGCGCTATTAGGCCAAAATCTTCCGATTTGATTTTTTAATGGAGATCAGGTGCGTCATGCTATTCTTCATTAGATTTCAGGAGCAACACGGCTTCGTAGCTTTTAATAACCTAACGAACCTCAAAAAACTGTTCATTCATTGTGGATAAAGGCGAAAAAAGGAAAGGCTCAGCACACATGTCCAACAGTCTCAACCTGTAACGGTTGTGGGAAGCGCTATTTCGTGAAAAATGAGTTTTTTTAAACTGTAACGGTTGTAAGTGGCGCTATGTGTGAACTTTTGCCCTATTTAAGCTGGAATTTAGGCAAATAAGGCTTCTTACAACCGTTAGCTTTTTGGAATGAGCTGATTACTGTAAATTAGCGCTTCTGGCAACCGTAAGGCCTATTTCATTAACTATTTCAAGATTGTGCATCTTTATCCTGTCAGCCCATGGGTCCTTTATTCCAATCAACCTTCAGCCGGGAATATGATAGGGTCGGACACCGGAACCATTCCGCTAAAGCTGTCCCAAACGAATAGCTTCACGTAATAACCTGACGGATTGTCCGGCAAATGAAAGCCCGTTTCGAAAGTGGCCGTCTTCCCCGCACCGATACTCTTCTCCACGTATGCCAGCGAATCCATAGTTGTGCCATTGTAAAGCGCAACGATAAAAGTAACGGACTGCGCTTCCTCAGTAATATTAGTCAAATCGGCCACTGTTCGCAAAAATCCGCCGCCATGCAAAGCAGATACGGGATCGCCTTCCCTACTCGTAAACCTAGGTGTGCCCATCGTGATCGGATATGCCGGTAACGCCCTTACCGGAGCGGAAGGCTCGCTCTCGCCATTTTTGTTAACAGAGGTAACGACATAATAATAGTCAACTCCATTAATTAATCCGCGGTCCTTATACTGAAGCGTGGAAGTTTCACCCACAACCTCGTAAGGACCATCCGCCTGAACGCTTCTCATCACCTTATAAGTAACTGCTGAGCTCACCTTCGACCATGTCAGTTCTGCTACGCCATTGCCCGATTTCACGGCAACCTGTGCGGGAGGCGCGGCGGCTTCCTGAGTAATAACGAGCAGCGGCGGCTTGCCAAGCTCATGCTCCTTGGCCGCATAGTGAGCTCCCCTGCTCGCCGGACCTGCTGATTGAATGAAGAAGCTTGCCGCTTCATCCTTCTGTTCCCTCACAAACTCCGTTACATCGAACTCGATGTATGTTCCAGCGACAACGCTGTTGACCTGCACAGTGGATAGCGCCACAGCAGCGGCGGCAGCGGCAGGCTGGTTGTCATGCACAAGCTCTGCTTCATTCCATGTGTCGTCATTTAAACCAAATATCGTAATTTGGTAGCCATCAGATGGCGTACTGGACTCAAGCTCGGTAACGAATACTTTAACGACAGCTCGGTCAACCATAAAATCATATTCTGCAGGCAATTCGAACTTCAAATATGCCCGGCGAACATCCGAGCCCGATGAGTTGCTCTTAATGTTCATCGTCGGCTGTTTCCCTTGAGCCGCAAGTCCCGTCCTGACGTACGTATCGTCCTTCGCGGTCGCCTCATAATAATATGCGTATACATGAACGAGCTGCTCAGCTGTATATTCGCCATACGTCGCGATAATTTTCGTCGTGCCGGCGGCAAGAGGAGTTATCAGCCCGTCAGAAGATACTGCTGCAGCTTGCGGATGACTCATGCTGAATTCAACTCCCGGAACAATCGGCCGCTCCGTCCCATCGCTGAATACACCGATAACTTGCGCCTGATAACCGTCTCCGCCCGCCACCAGCGGCGGAACATCAGCTATACGAATACTCGACAGCTCCTCGGCTGGCTGCTTTAAAGTGACGACCAGCAGCGGCGGCATGTTCAGGCTCGTATTTTCCCTTGAAGCGTAATCCGCGCCCAAATTGTCTTCAACGCCAACCAAGCGGAATGAAGCGATTCCGTCTGTTTGTGCGCTGACGAAGTCAGTAACGTCGAACTCCACATAAGCTTCGTTCTGCGTAACATGAACGTTGTCCAGATCGGTCGCTGACTGCGGCTGGTTAGCCTCGGTTATTTTCATTTCCGTCCAGCTATCGTCCTCGATGCCTTGCGCAGTTACGTGATACCCATCCGGGTTGCCGGATTCCAGCTTGTTGTTGTACAACATTAAAGTTGCCGACTCGATCTCGCCATTCAACGAATCGAGATCAAATTTGAGAAACACCCGGCGCTCATACCCGCTGTTCGGCGCAACTCTCTCTTTGATCTTCATCATCGTTTCCGTGCCAAAATTCATATTCGTATACGCGGCACCATCCCGGATCATACTGTCCGCCATTGCCGTAATCGTTACCTTATTTCCCTCAATGACCGGATCGGGCACCGGAAATGGCTCCGGCTCTTCCGGTATGTTTTCGCTGACATTGTCAACGAAGTCCACGCCCAAATTGCCGCTGATCGTATTACTTGCAGCCAGCGTGTAGGTGCCCGCGTCGATTCTCACTCCGTTGCTGTTGCCAGTAATAGTGTTGCCTTCAATTACAATGTCTTCAGGGTCGCCTTTCCCGACATTACCTGCATTTGCGTCGCCATTATCGTGTTCCAGCACAATTCCCCAAAAACCGCTCGCTGTATTGTTCGTAATCGTATTATTTCGAATGATTGTGCGCGGTGCGTTTTGAATATAAATGCCTTTAGAACTGCTCGGCTCTGTCATCCCGCTAATCGTGTTCCCTTCAATCAACGTGTCCGGCGAGCCGAGATGCACCTTTATCCCTTCGCGGGAATTGGTTATCGTATTATTGACGATATGATTGAACGGTCCCGAAGCGTCATGATTGCTTGGCGCTGCGCCGCCGGTATTGCCCAGCGCGATTCCCGCGCCCGTCAGAACGCCGGTAATCTGATTGCCATCAATTTTGTTCAAATATTCGTCTTCTCCATGCAGGTCAATGGCATCCAGCCGCATGCCGTCAAATTCATTATGGCGAACCTCATTATTATGCGAATAGTACTGGATGAGTACCCCGTGGCGCAAGTATGGCCCGACAAACTGGCTGTTCTCCACCACATTATGTCTGGAATCATTGGCATAGCCGAGCCGGTCAACCTTCGCTATTCCCTGAATCGAAACCCCGTAGCCCGCTCCGCCGCCGCCTACATCGGTCGCGTTCTGAAAAAGTGAATTTCTGACAACGACATCCCGGCTTTTGCTGATTCTTACTCCCATGCGCTGAAACTTCTCAATCGTGACAGAATCAATCGTTATATTATAAGAAGGCTGATTCAAGCGATCCTCAATATAAATCATGTTCTCTGGGCCGCCGCGTTCGGGATTATTCGCCTGATGATTAGTTGAATAAGTTCCGTCAAACGTTGAAGTGAGCGTCAGATGGGAAATGACGATATCATGCAAGCCGAATGCGTTCATCACCTTGCTGTTGGCGATATTTCTGTCAAAATGAGACCTCAGGATCGCACCAGACTGGCTTTCTCCCCGCATGTTAACGCCATTCTTCAAAGCGATATGCGAGGTGGCGTCATTAGATAGCGTGCTGATCAAGTCATACGTCCCATTCGGAAAATAAATCTCGTCCCCCGGCAACGCCGCCGCAATCGCCGCGTTGATCGCGGCCGTATCGTCCAGCCCGTCGTCAGGTATTGCGCCATAACTTGGGTCGGTCACATTAATGGTCGATCCCGTAACCGCATTAGGCGTATGCAGCGGATAAGGATTGCCCCTGTTGTCAAACATGCCCGCAACCGTGTAAGGCGTCATGTCTCCCGGAACTTCAGGCGGGGGCGGATTCAAATCCGCGAGCACTAATCCGTCCGGGTGCGGCGGATAAATATGCACATCGGTCAAGCTGTTCCACAAGTTTGCAGTGTTGCCGTACCCTGTAATCCGTACATACCGGGCATCCTGATCAACCACATCGAATGGCTCCAAGCCAAGTGTTGTCCCGCCGCTCTGTCCCTCGAATACCTTGATGAAGTTTACGCCGTCATGCGACAATTCAATGTCGAAGAAGGTGCTTCTCCGATCGCCGCTGGCGAAAGCTATGCCCAGGTAACCAACTGTCTTCACGCTGCCGAGATCATATTGAATCCATTGTCCCGTACGCTCCCCGTCGATCAAGGCACTCTGGGCGGACCAGCGTGTGTTCAGATCGTCGTCAAGCGTATTTTCCGGAAAGTTGCCGTCATGCCCGCTCGCGCTTACTTCCAGCACTTCAAGCTTAGTTGCTGTAGAGCCAGGCGGCTCCGGATCAATTGTCCCTTGCCTTGTCAGTCTTAATTCTGGGTGCCGGGCAGCACTGGTATTCTCTTTCGTATACAAGCTGACATTGCCATTCGCTCCGCCAACATCCGCCACAATAAAAGTAACGTAGCCATCAACCCCGTAGTTGTTCACGAAATCAGTCGCATCAATGACATAGTGCATTTCAGCTGTCTGACTGGCAGCTATATTAAAGGTGCCCAGCTCAAACGCGCTAACACCCGCACCGCTTATGTCGCCTGTCGACGGATCGATATTGCTTGCCGTATTCCAGGTAAGAGCCGACTCCGACCACGCGTCATTCACTATTCCGTATACCGTAAAGGTAACGCCTTCTGCCGGAGGGCTGCTGCCGATTTTCCCGGTCAATTTGAACTCGGCTGAAGCGACCCTGGCGGCTTCGGTTACCGGAAACTTGTAAAAGCCTAAACGGGCTTGTGTCGGAACCTCTCCTTGCGCCCGACTGCGCTTCAAATTGAATATTCCAATTGAACCGCCTGTGTTATCGCTGAAATTAGTATCCTTCGCGGTTATGTCGATTGCCGCATCATCCGAAGGAGCTATCATTTCCATCACCGGTTCAGCAGCAGCTGCCTTCTCCATGGCGAGTGAAGACAGAAGACCTGCGATTAACGACAGACTTAACAATACGCTTAATCGTGCTTTCCATAGCTTATTCATCGACGTTCCTCCCAAGCTTTATTTCCAAACGGGCGTCCTCCGATTTTCATTTATGGGAACATGATCGCCTCGCTAAGTGGCTGCATACTATCCATGCTGTCCCATACAAATACTTTTACATAATAGCCCCCCAATTGCGCCGGCAGTGTAAATCCGCCGCTTGAGCTTACCGTTTGCCAGCCTTCCGCTTCACTTGTGACGACAGCAAGCTTCTCAATCGTGTGATCAGGCCGGTATAAGGCGATGATCGTAGACAGCTCTCTCACTTCATCCTGATTGCTGCGAATTTGCATATTAACCTTTAAGAAGCTGGAAGGGATAAGCTTCGTTACCGGCTCGCCCTTGTAGTTTGTAAAGTTAACCCGCTCGATCGTTACAGGCGTCAGCTCGACAAGAGTCTCACCGTAAATTTCTACTTCTGTTACACTGTTCCAGCCGCTTGAAGAATTGCCGTAGCCGATCAGTCTGACGAATCTTGCATTTCGTTCGCCCAGCTCATACGTTTCAAAACCAAGCGTCATGCCGCTCGACTCCACATTTTGCATCACTCTGGTCCAGTTCTGGCCGTCCATCGATATCTCCATATCGAAAAACGACTTTCTGACATTCCCGCTGGCATAAGCGATTTTCATATAGTGCAGCTTTTGTTCGGCACCCAGGTCGAACTCGATCCATTGCGGCTCGCGATTGCCCAGATCGCCTGTGCTTAGCGCCGACCATCTCGTCTGGAAATCGCCATCAATCGTATTGGACGGCACGTTGCCGTCATCGCTGCTTGCTGCCACACGAATGACGCGCAAAGCATCAAGCCCAGGGCCATCCTCTAGCGCTGCCAAGACCAGATTAGAAATGCTGGAGACGTTGCCCGCTTCGTCCTCAGCGCGGATTGCGAAGAAATAGGTTCTTCCAGCGGCGAGTCCGGTCACATTCATACCCTGCTTCGTACCGACGATCTCAGGCGAGGGCTCGCCGTTTGCCCGCGATGCTGCTTCCCACTGTGCTTCATTCATAATAGGCGAAGCGCTGTAGCGGACATCGTAAGCCGCCGCGGTGCCGCTATAGCCGTCGTTGCCAGGTGCTGTCCATGCCAACTGAACGCCCGTTTGTTCGGCAGCAGCTACGCTTAAATCAGTGATCATGCCGGGAGCCGTCCGGTCTTCAGTGAATGCGGTTGTCGCATTTGCCGGATTGGACAAAGGCGACATATTGAGATATCCGTCTCCTGCCCGCATGGCAAAATAATAAGTCATATCTGATAGTAAGCCGCTTATTCGCATCGTTTCGGGCGATCCCGCCGCAGCAGGCTTAGATTCGCCAGTCGCAAGCGCTGCTTCTTCCCAATTGCTGTCTGTAATCGGAGCAGTGCTGTAGCGGACATCATAAAACGCGGCTGTTCCTATCTCACCGTCATTACCCGGCGCCGTCCATGTCAGCTGCACCGCATCCGGACCAAGCGCTGTCGCACTTAGATCGTTAATGGCGGAGGGTGCTTCCGTATCCTGATGCCCGCTGTCCGCCATACGGATAATAAGCTCGCCTTCACCGGTCAATGCCTCAAGCTGTGCATAGCCGTCCACGCTGCTTACTGTTATCGCAGTCCCATTAAATGAAGCCGATTCAGCGACTTTTCCTTCCGGCAGCTTAAAGCTTGCGGAATACGTTAATTCCGGATCATCCGTAGACAGCCTTCCGATGTATTGTGATCGGCTGCTTATGTCCATCGCCAGCGTAATCCGCTCCGAAGAACGGAACAATTGTTCACCGTTATAGATGAGCTGCTCCGCTTCCCGCGCGGCATACTGCTGTACAAGGCCATTGTCGCGCGCGTACGCAAAATCCCCGTCCGTCGCCAATCCGCCAAGACTCACCACATCCGATCCTTGCTGAACGAGGTAAGTATCCATATAGCCGTCCATTTCCACCGTTCCGCCGACTCGCTGCCCGTTGCTCATTTCCGTTACTTGCGGAATTGCAGCAGTAATCGCCTGCGGAATTAATATTTGGATGAAATTGGCACTCGCAGCATTAACGGTTGCTTTAACATAATCGCCTTCTATATAGTCATCCTTGACATAGCTGACTTCGCCTTTCCAATTCGTCAATTCCGCTTCATCAGAAAAAATCCATGCCGATAGCTTGGAGGATGAGCCGTAAGCGTCATTGCCATATATCCACTGCCGGAAATTGCCCTCTCCGCTCATGCTGCCCCGGCCGCCATGCAAATAAAGATCAAAGCTTCTCTCACTCGTATCCTTCGTTCTTGCCTGATCGATAACGACGAAATACTGCTCATTCGGAAAAGCGACTGCTCTTTCAATATAGCCGAGGCTCTCGCTATCGGGCGGGAATAGCAAGTCATTCTCCGAATCGCTTGGATCATTCGTCATTTGAATGTATCTGGCTTCCTTTTGCTGAAAATCAAAAAAATCGGTGTCGATGCTGTACTTTGATTCCGGCGTTACATTCTGAGCCATGTCCACTGGCCAATAGCCGTCCATCGTCAACGTATTATGAGCGGGCGCCGTACGATACCAGGAGCGTCTGATCGCTTCTCCATAGCTGGATCGGCTGTAGCCCGCGTCGCTGGCCATCATTTGATTTTGCGCGTGAATAATGAAGCTCAACTGATCAAAGTGGTTATGATTATCCATATCCGCTACGCCCTGGAACAGCAAATAGCGGGTCGAAGGATCGCCAACCGCCCAGTTATTCCTAAAAATCGTCTGCCCGCCTTCATTAAAGAAGGAAGTGCCCGTGCCGGTCGGAGCAATCGGTTCAATGGAAGGATCATAGGTCAAATACCGGTCTAAGTCCATCGTGTCATCGTAGCTTGCGCCCGTATTATTGCCGAACTCGCCGCCCCAAGGCGATTTGTCGGCCGTCATATATCTCCACTGGAACAGATTTCCCCATTTCGCAGTCTCATGCAGCGTCGTCGCATCATCCTCTGTCATAAACTGGCTGGCTACCATACTCAAATGGTTATGTCTGATATAGGAGTCCGCGAAGTTCGGCATCCAGCCATTGTTATTGGAGACATGGAATTCCCATTCGAATGCAGGCTTGAACACTTGGAACAAGTCAACGCCGGATACATTTTTGTAATGATACAGGAAGGGCAGGAAGTTAATATGGGAGTAGATATAATATTGCGAGCCTTCGCGATATACGCCGTCAGAGCTGAAAAAATATTTCGTATTTGTATTCGCCATCTCCAGCGCTTTCTTCAGCCATTTGGACGCATCCTCGTGATCCGACATGACCAAAGCAAGCGAGCCGAGTCCCCATGCCGGCTTGGAACGGTGATTATGCGGCCTCGGTCCCCAAATATGAATCATATCGTGGGCGAGGTCAGCTTCTTTGGCCAAGCGGCTCCTGATTGCCTGGTCTTGCTCCGCCGTCAATTCGCCTTGCAGCCAGTCATAAGCCGCAGCAAAATTTTGCACCCATAATGCGCGGTACGTTTCATCGACAGGACTGCTGGATGCGACGGGATCGCAATCGTATATCGGGCCGTCAAATGCTCGAAGCAATGAGGCAATTGCTCGAGTCTTATGCATCTCATTCCCTTCCATAATGAACATGAACGCGTTATACTTGGCGATTCTCGCCATATCGCCGTAATAGCTATGCAATGAATCCGAGGCACAGCCCGCCGTTGGCGCATTCGGCAGCGCCATCGTTAAGTACGGGCTGCCGGAGATGGAATTCCATAGCGACTGCGCATAAGCGTCCGCATTGCGCTTCGCGTAAATCGCGGCGGTCTCGTCCGAGCTGAACCACAGCTTCGGATGAACCTCTTCGGCGGGCAATACCGGAATTTCCGGTGTTACGAATCCGCTGTAGCTTTCATAATCCGGAGCGTCTGCGCTGGCGAGCGGCAGCGGCATCATTCCGATGACAAGGCTGACGGTTATAATCATCGCCAGCAGCTTCTTGCGTTGTAATTGTTGCAGCTTCAAGCAAATCGCCTCCTCTATCGGCTATTAATTGATGAACTCGACATATTGCAGCAAGCGCTTCAGCATAACGGCGGCTTGCGCTCTTGTCGCTTGCTTCCGCGCCTCAAAGCGATTATCTGCCATTCCGTTCATTACGCCTGCATGCATGGCTTCTGCAACTGCTTCCCTAGCCCACACACTGATCGCATCCGCATCGCTGAATGTCATGAACAGCTCATTCTGACGCTTATCATGGACAGATGCGGACTTGCCGGCAGCCTTCAGCGCGCGAACGGCCATAACCGCCAGCTGCTCCCTCGTAATCTGCTCGTTCGGGCGGAACGTTCCATCCTCGTAGCCTGTAATCAGTCCTGCGTCCACCGCAGCCGCTACTGTCCCGGCATGCCAGTCATCCGGCCGCACATCGCGGAAAGTTGAGGCCGTCGCAGATCGCTCCGCAAGACCAAGCGCCCTTACGAGCAGCGTCGCGAACTGTGCGCGGGTAATTGGGGCGTCTGGCTCATAAGCGGTAGTCGTCATGCCATGCACGATCAGCTTTGAAGCTAATTGCTCGATATCGGCCCGTGCCCAATGAGCGCCTATATCAGAGAAGCTCTTGTCCCCATGCACGACCAAATAGATACTGTTTCCGGGACGTTTAATTACTGCTTGCCGCTTGCCGTCAATCATCTCGAATAAGGTAGGGGCAAAGCTCAGATTCTTTGTCACCGGATCGTACAGCACGCCCGTGCTGCGATTAGAATCGACTTCAGCCGGAACATGAATCATCCGTTCCACATAGACGCCGTTATAATCAGTTATCGCCCTTTCACCTGTTGGTGAGGTTATAACAAGCTTGAAGCCAAAAGCTCCGGTAAGCGGTTTCAATTCTTGAGCCAACAAAGCTTTCTCGATATCGCCGTTGCCGCCGTTTCCGCTGCTTCCCCCGCTCATCTGTTCCAGCGTAATCTCAACATTGATGTCCGCTGCATTAACGTCTGTATTCCAATCTTTAACCCATGCTTGCAAATCCAGCCGTTCGATTGGCAAATGATAGCTTGCGGATAAAGTTTGGATAACTACGATTGCATCAGACGTCTTCTTCGCCCCTTCGATAAGCGCATGAACAGGCATGCTAACGACTACAGCGGGCAAGGTGTTTTCCACTATAATGCGCATAATGCTTCCTGCGCCGTTGCCTGAAGCATTCTCTTCCTGGTTCCGCAGGGTCGCGAATCCGTGCGCAAGCATATCTGTGTCCATGTTCAGCCTATGGGCGGGCTTGCCTTCCCCTGTCATTCCATTTTGCAATTCGTTTGCATTTGCTTTATACTGCACGCCGGCTCTCGCCCCTTCGCCGAACGAATGCCATTTCGCATCCGCCGGCACCATTCCTCCGGCAGGCGGTGAAGTCGACCCGGGTTGTCCAGAACTCATGCGGAAGGTCGTTTCCACTGGCTCTTCTATCCCTGTCCCTCCAACACGAACCTGATAAACGCCATTTATAACGGAATTTAAAGTAAACACAAACTGGTAATGCCCGTCTTCCCCGCTAGTCATTTGATTCAAATACTCGGCCTCTCCGCGCGGATTTGTAACGATAACTGTCACTTCGCGGCCTTCGCCAGAAGCAATACTCCCTTTTATCGTTATGGTGCGATCCGCCACACTGGCTGCTGCCGTAATTCCCGCTTCAGCTTTCGCATCGCTAATTCCGCCTGGCAACAATCCGCTGGCCACGAGTATTAAACAAAGCGATAACTTTACCCAAAATCTTATGCGATAAGTAGCAATAAGCCTTGATTGCTTGGCCATTCCAGCACCTCCTGTTTTTCATTGGCCGTGGGCCTCTTAGTCTGTTGAACTCCCGCTGCCGCTTTTTATCAAAAGCCATTGCCTAAAGATTTAATTCAACTTGGCCACCTCCTATTGAAACCGCTTTCTATTTTTGGTGCAAAAATAATAATGAAATTGTTCCACCTCGTATACTATTGGAATATCCAGCAAAACAGTGAGGAGATTTATTATGTCAGGTTGTCATTTTTTTATGTGATCGCCAAGAATGCTTCATTCCCAAGTAGAAACGCTGAGCGACCTTGGCTAAGGAGGTGCCGTTTCTCGGTGAAATATAGGAGCAAGTATAAGTTGAAAACATATACTTTCCTATATTTTGAGGTTAAGCGGCTCTGCGACCTGTGAAAATTACAAGTTTATTATGAAATAAAAAAAAAGCGGGCAGGGATCCAAACCCTGCACCGCCATTAATATACTCGACTATCAGCTGCAAGCTATAGTCTATTTAACAAACTTCAGCTCGCCAAACTTGCTCGGAACATGATAATTTACTGCTCCTGTCGGAGACCAGGCCCAAAAATGAAACTTTCCGCTCTGATCCCCATCGATCCGATATGCATTCCATTTCCACACTGTCCCTTCATCAGGCACAGCTTCCAAGTCAGCAAACGGAAAATGAAGCTCATAACGATATTGTCCCTCAGACAGCTTATCTACCGATGTAAGCATGCCATGTGCGTCCCAGGCAATATCAACTGTTTTATAATCGGATGTATCGTCTGTGCCCGTTGAATGACGCTCCCCCTGAGCGCGCGCCATATCTGTTATTTCGATTTTGGCATCGAAAATCACATTGCGAGGGCTGACTTCAAATTCAAAATACTTGTAGCCTGTACCAGTCGTGTCGATAAACACCTCGACAACGTCTTCATTGTATATCGGATCATCTCTATTAATCATGGTGGCAATTATATGATCGTCCTCACAATCAAAGCGGACATGTAGTCCTTCCTGCGACCAGCACGCCCGGACGCTTGTATGCAGACGAGGCTTATCGCCTGTTACTACATCCAGCAGCGTTATGTCAGGCAATAGATTCCAATCTGCTTCTACTATATTTTCTACATACTTGCATTCATATTGCATGTCCATTCCCTCTCCTCGACAGCATAATGCGATTCTCTACCTATCATAGCAGAAGGAAAGAATAGCCGCATATAATATTCAATAGCAATCGTGTCGATTAATTGCAGATAAGGCAGCAAGCTAACAAAGAATCATCTATTATTCACTGTGCTTTATATACTCATATCTTAAAAGGATCATTAAGCTCCTTCAGCTTCTTGAGAATCTCCTGCTCGAGCAGCTCGGCTATTTCATGCTCTGACGCATGCTCCAGCTGCAGCGGGTTTAACTGATAAGGGTCCTCCTGCAAATCATAAAGCAGCCTCCGAGTTTTACAATCGGGAGCATACCCATTGTCTATAATGTAGGAATAGCGTTTAAAACGAATGCCTCTCCAGCCATAAGCCAGATGGTTGAGGCCCGCTTCTTCAAATTCCTTTATCGCAACAATCCGGCCTGGATACGCACTTATAAAAGCAGCTCTTTCCTCAGTGCTTTCGCCTATACTTTCAGCACGCGATGAGTTCAGCAGCAATGGCGCTGCCGAGCTTCCTTGTACAGTGCCCGGAATCGACAATCCAGCCAAATCCAACAATGTCGGCATAATATCTACGGTGTTCAAAACTTCTTCGCATACATGCGCACGCAGCCGCTCCGGCCATCTGATCATAAAAGGCACACCGATCGATTCTTCATGCCAGGAATGCTTGGCGAACATGCCATGAGAACCGAGCAATTCGCCGTGATCGGAAGTAAGCACGACAATCGTATGCTCCGCAATGCCCCAGTTATTCAACGACTCCAGCAATCTGCCAAACTGCTCGTCAATGCCGGAAATTGCCGCGAAATAGTCTTTGGCGGATCGTTCCCACTGTTCTTCGCCGCCTGGAATCGTCTCGCCAGTGTGCACTAAGAAAGGATCTGCAATCTGCACATTAGCGCGCTTCTCTATTGTTTTATCCTTGTACAGCTCTTTATATTTTTCTGGTACTAATTCAAAAGGGCTGTGCGGCGGGTTCCAGGAAAGAAACAGCGCAAAAGGCTTGTCCTGCTGGCGCTTCTCTTCCATAAAAGCAAGCGCCACATCTGTCTCATGCGCGACAGACCATTCATTGATTTGAATTTGCTCCGGGCTGTCCTTCCAATAATGCGGTGTCAAATGTTCATCGAATGTGCCGTAAGAATACCAATAATCAAAGCCCATGCGCTTAGGCCCCGGCGGCGTATAGGCATCCCATTCCTTGGCTCCCGAAGCTGGATTCGGCTCTACATTTTGCTCCGGCAAATCCAAATGCCATTTTCCAATATAACCAGTCTCATAACCGCCCGCCTTCAGCGCATCGCCTATTCCTGTTTCCTCTGGCGACAGCATGACCGATAGGCCGTTTTTGCAATTGGTATATACTCCAGTAGATAGAGCATATTTGCCCGTCATTAAAGATGACCGATGCGGCGAACATAGAGGCGTACAGCTGACTGCTTGGGTGAAGACGGCGCTCTCTTGTGCAAACCGGTCCATATGAGGCGTTATGACTTCATCCTGCTCCATAAATCCGACTGCCTGCCTGCGCCACTGATCTGCAAATACATATATAATATTAGGTTGTTTCAATTTAATCTTCCTCCTGCCAGGCTCTTATTGGGGTAAAGGTGCCTAGAACCATAATTTGCTCAAACATAGAGTGGCGAAGCTTCATAATAAGGATTAATCCTGCGAAATGAGCTTGTTGAAAAGTATAAGATGAAAGTTGGACAAATGCTCGTAGAAGCTAAGTACATTTTGTGCATCTAGATTTTTCTTTTTTATCGAATAAACGATTCTAAATGGATTTCATGCATCTAGTTTTATCAAATTACCCTATTTTTTGAGAATTGCGTCAAACTAAATGCGGTTTTTCCCCTTAGAATTACAAAAAAGCCAAATTCTTTAAAACTAAACACAGGAAATACAGTTAGTTTTAGTGCGTGAGTGCTTGTTCCACATATGTTAGTTTTAGTGCGTGAGAGCTTGTTCCACATATGTTAGCTTTAGTGCGTGAGAGCTTATCCCGCATAAGTTAGCTTAGCGTGTGAGTACTCGTTCAGCTGTGAAACGCAGCTCTGATGAGTATTTGCTCACAGATAGCGTCTCCCAGATTCGTGACAAAATAATCAGTTTTCAAACAGGCAAAGGCAGCTTGCGCCGCCTTTGCCTGTTCCCTAGCCTTTCACGCCAGAACCAACGATACCTTTTACAAAATAGTCCTGAGCCAGCACATATACAATTATTGTAGGAACGATCGATGACACTGCTGCTGCCATAAGCAGCGAATACTCTGTATTGTACTGTCCGATAAAATGCTGCATACCGAGCTGCAAGGTATACAAGTTATCCGAAGTCAAATAAATAAGCGGTCCCAAAAAGTCATTCCACGTATGCATAAAGGAGAAGATGACCAATGTAGCGATCGCCGGCTTCGTCAGCGGCAGCACGATTCTTAAATAAATGCCGAACTCGTTGAGCCCGTCGATTCTAGCCGCCTCCAGCAGCTCGTCAGGAATCGAAGAGAAAAACTGGCGGAACAAAAATACGCCGAACGGGCTGACCGCGCCGAGCAAAATCAACGCCCAATGCGAATCGATCAAGTTGAATTGCTTCATTAGAACGAATTGCGGAATCATCATCACCTGATAAGGAATCATCATCGTTGCCAGGTAGACGAAAAACAATCCGTCGCGCTCGGGAAATTTTACTTTTGAAAAAGCGTATCCCGCCATGGAACAGGTAACCAGCAAAATTGCTATTGTAATGACAACGATTTTTATCGTATTCAGATAGTACAGATGAAATGGAATTTGCGTCCATACATCTACATAGTTGCTCCAATAAAACTTTTCCGGTATCCACTTAATTGGAAATCCGAATATTTCATGCTCTGCTTTTAGCGATGATGACACCATCCATACAAAAGGGAGCACCATAAATGCCGAAGTAATGGTAAGAATAATATACAGCAACGATTGTTTAATCGTTTGCGACCGCTTCATTGATTGTTTAGATGAACGGTTCTCTCCCGTTTGCTTTGCAATGCTAGCTTCCATCTGTTCTGCTCCTTCCTATAAAGCCTAGTAATTAACCCATTTGTTCTGACCTTTAAACTGCAAATACGTGAAGACAAGGATGAGCATAAACAGTACATACGCCATAGCCGAAGCATAACCGAAGCTGAACTGTTTAAAGGCTACATTGTATATGGTGTATACAAGCACCTGCGTGGATCTGCCAGGTCCTCCTTGCGTCAGAACAAAGATAAAGTCAAATACTTTAAAGGAGTTAATGACCCCCATAATGACCGTGAAGAAAATGATAGGGGAAAGCATCGGCAATGTAATCCGGAAAAACTTTGCAACCGCTCCTGCGCCGTCAAGCTCCGCAGCTTCATATAAATGATCAGGAATGCCTTGCAGCCCTGCTAAATACAAAACCATGTAGTAGCCGATCGAATGCCATATATAGACGATAGCTACCGATACTAATGCCCAAGCGGATGCGGAGAACCAGCCTGGCGGCTGATCAATGCCGATATTCCTCAAAATATTGTTTACCGGCCCCATACTCGGGTTCAAGATGAGCTGCCATACTACGGCAACTGCAATTGTTGCTGTTACATACGGAAGAAATACTGCTGTACGGAATAATTTAATAAACTTAATACCCGCGTTGAGCCAAACCGATACGATAAGCGCTAAAAATAAAGTAATCGGAACAGAAATAATGGTGAAAATAATACTGTTAATAAAAGAGATTTTGAAGTTATCATCTTCAAATAATTTAATATAATTGCTTAGGCCTACAAACTTAAGCGGCCCAAAACCATTCCATTCTGTAAAGCTCATAAAAAATGAAGCCAATACAGGTAAAAATACAAACAAAGCAAATCCTATAATATTCGGCAACAAAAATGTATAGCCGGTTATTCTATTTCTTCTTGTCATCGAGCTTTTTTTACGCATCCCGCACACTCCTTAACCAAAGGGCAAGCCTGCACCATTCCGCTTCTTAGCTGTCATAAACAGCAGGCTTGCCTATGGATATCCGCTATTTCACTAATCTAGAGTCAATTTCATAATCTAATTGGCATTGCTGCATTATAAAAAATGACTCCTATGGGACGATTATTTTGAACCGATTTTGAACTGATCCGCATAAATGCTGCCCCACTCTTTTTCAACACGCTCAGCAATTTTGGCAATCGCTTCATCCGGTGTTTGCTCTCCAACAAACACAAGCTCGCCTTCTTGCTTGAATATGCCGTTAACGACAATGTTTTTCACGCCTGGAAGCATTGGATACTCTGGAACTGCCTTTGCGTCATTAAAGTAATTGATATGCTCTGGCTTTTGCGATTTGTCTCCCGCATAAGCCGCTCTTACCGCGTCATTCGTGAAGCCTGTCAAATAACCAAGACCTGCGAAAATTTCCGCGCCTTTGCTGCCTGTCATAAACTCAATCACTTTAAACGCTTCTTCCTTGTGCTTAGAATTTTTGTTAATCATCAAAGCTACTGGAAGCTCCAGGCTTGTATTTTTCTCTACGCCTTCTGGATGCGGAATAGGCACTACATCCCAGTCAAAGCTGATTTTGCCTTCTTTTTCTGCCGTTCTAAGCTGCGCCACATGCCAGTCGCCCATCAAGTTCATTGCGATGTTGCCTTTTTGGAAAGCCGCATTGTAATGCGCGCCGGAAGCGATTTGCTCAGACCATTTCATGATTGAACCGTCAGCTTCCATATCCAATCTGAACTGAAGCGCTTTCTTGAACGGCTCCATATCTTTGTCAATAATCGTTGCGCCAGCTTGTACAGCCTGCATATACCATGTTTGAGCCCAAGTGTGAAGGAAAGCACCATAAATTTTGTCTTGTCCAGAGCCCTTCGTCATTTGCTTCGCTACCTCGCGGAACTGGTCCCATGTCATATCATCGCTTGGATACGGCACTTGGAATTGATCAAACAAATCTTTGTTGTAATACAGCATCCAGTTCGATTTGCGGTAAGGCAAGCCATAGGAGTTGCCGTTGATCTTCATACCCTCGAACATTTCACCGTAACCAGAAACATCCACATTGTTATTTTTGATATAATCATCAAGCGGTTCGATAATGCCAGTGTCAATCATGGAGTCAAGCACTCCGCCGAACAAGTCGTACTCTACGCCACCGGACAATTGAATGCGAAGTTTTTCGTAATACTGATTCGCCGGGAATGTAATGAACTTAACTTTAATATTCGGATTTTCTTTCTCAAACTCTTTGTAAGCCGTTTCAAAAGCAGCAAGATCGTCAGGCAGCACCGGCACTGTAAAATTCACCGTCTTGGAGCCGCTGTTATTTGGCGTATTGCCTGCACCATTTTGTTCTGTATTCGCAGGCTTTGTATTCTCTGGAGCTTTCCCCCCGCCGGAGCACGCCGCCAATAAACCAATAATCAGCGTCAGAGATAATAGTAATAACCAGCTTTTTTTCATTTTGCAATCCCCTCTCAGACATGTTATACTTCGTTACAATTTATATTGTAAACGCATTCTTTAGTAATCCATAAGTTGAATCTTTTATACCCCCTTTTGACGAAAGGCGTGCGAAAATGACTTATTTATCCATTGTTTTACTGCTGTTCACCGTTGTGTTAACCTACAAAAAACTGGCCAGTCTGTCCACGTATTTTCTGTATGGCATTATTATAGGGTGGATGCTATCCTTCTTTTCTTATATTTTTTATATAAGCAAATTCAATGTGTATTACGATAAGGTCAGCAAGTTTTATGATTTCAGCCCTGGCTCCTGGAATCGGCTTGTATTGGAAAATTTCGATCCTAACCTGCTGATCCGCCTATTTAACATAGGCATTATTTTATTCGGCTATTCCTTTCTGCTCTTTTCGATTTCGTATACGTTGGGGCATCGCAAGCTAAAAAATTTATACTTGTATATCCCGATCGTATTCTTAATGATCATACAAATTATTTATTACGACCCTTCGTTCAACATGGCTTTGCAGGATCATTTTTACAGTCAGAGCTTTAACCAGGGATTGCTGTTTAATCGATACAGAGATGTTATTTATATCGTTACGTTGTGGTTAAAAAATGCCGCTATCTTCACTTCATTTGTATTACTGGGGCTTCATTTTATTAAAAATTATCGCGTTCATTTTTTACACAGATACACGTTATATCATATTGTTTGCCTGTTTCCAGTTGCGGTTATTCATATTATCATGTTTTCATGGGCGCCAAAAATATTAGTAAAACCGACTTATCTTAAAGAATTTCCCAACTATTTGAAACCGCAAATAAGTAATATTATTTATGAAATGAATTGGTTTCCGATTATTTCTATTATTGCGCTTGGCAGCATGATTTTTACATTTTCTCGCTATACCTCTATGGAGAAGCTTGATAAATTTATCAACGCAGATATTAATAAAAAAATTAAAACAGCTTCGCTAGGTGTGAAAGCCTTTACGCATTCTATAAAAAACCATATGCTGGCCATTCGTTCAGAGGCTGAATTTTTAAAGGAACGGTTCGCTTCCGATCCCGAAGCGCAGTACAGCTTGTCGCTTATTTTGAAATCCTGTGCTGATTCTTATCAAACGATTAATGATGCTTCCAACAAATTGAACAGCATCTCGCTGTCGTTTAAGGCGATCAAGCTTCATGTGCCTATTGAAAAAGCCATTGCGAAGCTATCGACAGAACAAGCACAAATACCAATTACAGTAAAAAGGGAATCTATGGGCAGAAAAGCGTTTATCGATGAAAACCATATGTGCGAGGTATACTACAATATCATTATTAACGCGATTGAAGCGCTGCAAGGCCAAGAGGATGCCGCAATTGTCATTACGATAGAGGATCAAGAGGATTGGGGCTTTGTATCGATACAGGATAACGGCCCCGGCATTGCTCGAGAACATCTGACAGATGTTTTTTCACCTTTCTTTTCAACCAAATCATCCGCCCGGAATTGGGGTGTCGGCTTGTCTTACTGCCATAAAATCGTAACTGCACACAATGGAAAAATGGAAGTGGACAGCCAGCTGAAAAAAGGAACCGTATTCAAAATATTACTGCCTCTTATTTAACGTGTCGCTTCATTATAGACAATTTTGAAAGCGGCAGAAAAGAAAACGAAGAGCCAGATTGGAACTGGAGAAGCGGCAGCGTCCGCCTTTGTCGGACAATTTAAACCTTTATTGGTTTAATCGAATTAAAAAATTGTCGGACAACAGCGGTCGGAAGTCCAACCTGGATCGTAGTGGTCCTTCTTTTCTTCCGCTTATGGTCTATTCACAATGAATCGATACTCTCCCCAGGTGAAATTGTGTAACTATTATGATGAAAGAGGGTGGCGTGATGTCTACGATAAAGATTGTTATAGCAGATGATATGGAAGCTCACCGCCGCAGGCTGGAACGCATTATTCATACACAAGCAGATTTTGAAATTATGGGCTCTTTGCATACCGGTGCAAGCACCGTTCAGTGCGCGCTGCAGAGCAAACCGGATATTATATTGATGGATATCGAGATGGAGACGCAATTCGCAGGCATTGAAGCCGCCAAAGAAATTCACGAAAAGCTGCCTAATACAAAAATTATCGTGCTTACCGTACATGAGGACGATAATATTGTTTTTGCTGCTTTTCAAACCGGAATCGTCGATTATATTATAAAATCCGCAACACAAGAGGAAATTGTTGACGGGATTCGCTCCGCGTACCAGGATGATTCCCCGATTCGCCCTATTATTGCAAAAAAGCTGCGCAATGAGCTGGTGCGGGTAAAGAACATGGAATCGAAGCTGATGTCGACCTTGAATATTATTTCAACTTTAACGCCGAGCGAGCTGGAAATATTAAAGCTGCTTTGCCAAGGCTGCAGCAGGCAAAAAATAGCTGATATGCGCTCCGTAGAAATGGAAACGATAAAAAAACAAATTAACGGCATTCTGAAAAAATTCAATATGCAGCGCACGAAGGATGTCGTCAAGTTAGTTAACGAGCTTAAAATATTCGATGCTGCCAGCACCTTGTAATCAAGGAGTTGAGCCAAAATGAAACGGCTATCGCCGTCCTTATGGGGACAGCGCGTTTCATTTCAGGGTCTTTCTTCAAGGAAGTACAGTTTCTTCGCGGACTGATTTCAGTAAGATTTCTCCCCGTTATGTCCAAAGTGTGTAACGGTTGCTGCAGCCGCTAAAGAGCTGATTTTATACAGATTTTATTTTTAACGGTTGTAGTAGCGGCTATTTCGGCATTTTGGCGTATTTTTAGCAGATATTGACGAAATAGCGGCAATGGCAACCGTTAGATTGTAATACACCTTATTTTTGAACGAATAAGCTCTGCGGCAACCGTTAGATCTAATATTCACATGAGGGTATGACAAATACAAATCACTTTAAGAGTCGACAGTGGCAGCGCCCGCCTTTGTGGACCTATGCATAATGGAGCGGCAGCGTCCGACATTGTGACGGTTTTAGGCGAACATGCAGATCTAAAAGGAAAATCAGGCCGTTGAAAAACGCTAATGGAACTGAGACACGCTATTGTACGGAAATCAGCTTATTCTAAATTCTAAAGGAACTGAGAAACCTTATTTACTCAAAATACTACCTAAACGGGGAAAGGATCCCCCATAGCGCACCACAGTTCCGTTACAGTTTTAAACCACCTTTTTATTGCTAAATAGAGCCTCTCAGTTCCGTTACAATTCTAAAATTGATGGCATTATGACTTTTTTCTAGCTAAAGGACGTCCGTGTCCGTTAAGATTCTGCATTTTAAGCAGCACCTGTGCCAATTCTTATTTTGTACGATCGTCCTTAATCGAGGACGTTAAAAAAAAGCCCATTGTACAAATCCGAATATCGGATTAGCACAACGGGCTTTTTAATTACAACAATTTATAAGTTCTTCTATAAACTTGTTCTTACATTTCTCGAAGAAACCGTACGTCCTTGAAAGACTGTGTCGTTCTTTCTTGATATGACTAACAATTAACTATATAAACTTTAGCATTTGCATCATTCGTTCAAGGATGATTGCCATTTGCGCCCGGGTCAGCTCAGCTTGAGGCATGAACTGGTCTGCTTTTACGCCGTTTATAATGCCTGCTTGAACAAGCAATTCGGCTGAAGACCTGGCCCATGGCTGTATGTCGCTCGCATCCGCAAAGTCAGAAATGCTTTTCTTGGCGTCTGAATGGTCCGCCTCATAGCCTGCAAGCTGCAGTGCGCGGACAATCATTACCGTCATTTCTTCACGCGATACAGAAGCATGAGGACGGAAGCTGTTGTCCTGGTAGCCAGTAATCAATCCGCTTTCTACTGCAATATTAAGAGCTTCCGCAAACCACTCTTCGCCGTTCACATCACTGAATGCCGCCTTTTCAGACGAAGGTGCGTATAAGCCCAGCGCTCTTACAAGAATAACGGACAGCTGCGCCCGGCTTAAAGATTGCTCGGGAGCAAAGGAAGCGGCGGACATTCCCTTCAGCAATTGTTTGGATGCAAGCAAAGCTATCGCTTCCTCTGCCCAATGCCCCTTTATATCTGAGAATGAAGCGGCTGCAGAAGGCAACTGCACAATGGCAAACAGACCTGTGTTGACACTTTTAATAATCGCTTTTTTCACGCCGTTTACGATCTCAAAGCTGGCAGGAACAAATACAAATTCCCCGCTTGCTTCATTCCACTGAACAACGGACAAACGGCTGAGGTCGACCCGCTCATCGAGAGGCAGCGAGTACTCCGCATAATACCCTCTAGGCATACTGACAAGCTTCTGCTCTCCGCTTGACGGATTGCGAAGTGTAACTTCGAGCCTTGCCATTGCAGCCGCCGGGCTGCCATATTGTTGCTGTATCGCTTCCAGCCATTTCGGCGACAGTTCTTCCGCGGCTTTGCCTAATTGGACAATAACCTGCACCTGCTCTAGCGCCAGCTTTTGCGCCTTGGCAAACTGCGGCAGTTCTTGCTCCAGCAGCCAGGCCAGCCACTGTGCAGGCAGCTTTGCTTGATACTCTCCGGCTTTAACAACAGCTTTTCCTTGTTGTAAATACTTCTTGATCAAGTCTGCATTCAGTACAGCTTCGTTAACAGCCTCACCTGTGCCGTTGCCGCCGCCTGCATTTCCATCAGGAAAAATTGGCGGCTGTACAGGCGAAGCTAATGTTTTCATATCCGCAGCCAATGGCAAAGCAGACCGGTTGCCGCTTTGATCAACTGCGTATACAGCAAAGTTATAGCTCGTTGACGGCTTTAAGCTGCTTATCGTCACTTCTGATTGATTGCCGCTTACTGCTGCCGCCAAAGTATCATTTTGAAAAATGGCATAAGAACCAATACCAATATTATCTGCTGCAGCAGGCCACTGGAGCCGCACGCTGCTTGAAGTTACCTCAGAAAACGCTAGATCAGCGGATGACTCCCATTCCGGAGCCTCACTGTCAAAAGCATATACCTTTACACTGTCGATATATAGAGGAGCGTCGGCCGCACTGTATGCGGAGCCAAATAAAATTCCGTCAATTTGCGTTGCAGGTGCGTAAAATCCAAGTCCTTGCTCAACGAGCTGTCCGTCAAAGTAAATATCATAGGTTTGTTTTTCCGTATCCACATCCAGCTTTACTGTATGCCATGCGCCAATTTTCGTTTTTGCTTTTTCCGCTGTAGAGTTGGCGCTTGCCCCTGGACCGTAATAACGCAAATAATTGTTCGAGCTGGAGCTTAAGCGGATGACTGGCGCAGCCTGATTCAACAGCTGAAACTCCGGATATTTGCCGCCTCCGAGCTCTTTATACCGCCACTGCGCAATAAATCGGCCCGATTGCGGGGCAAACATCTTTTTAATTGTCGCTCTGAAAGAAGTATTCTGGTCGTCCATTAGCACGCTTTTATTTCGTTCATCCTCATCATAAACGATATAAACAGGCGCATTGTTTTTATTTTCCACAACGATCCAGTCTCCTGGTGATCCGCCAGTCTCATAGGTTTCGAACTCTTCTGCTATAAGCGGAACAGCCCCTGTAACAAATACCGTCACGTCATCAACGTACAGCCAAACATTGTCCTCTGCATAGCCCGTTTGTATTTGCATATGGTCAATTGCAGATAATGACTGTTTAAAAGCACCCTGAACGACAACTAATTCGCCGTCCAGCCACAAATCCCACCGCTGATTGGCGATATCAGCCTGCAATTTGGCCTTATGCCAGTTAGCCGGGGAAGCTTCTTTAATCAAATGACTGTTCCCCTGCCCGTCATTCCAATACAGCCGGTTATCCTTCAGCTCCAGTTCAATAGCGGTCTGATCGCCCTGCAGCCATTGGAATTTCGAGCCACTAGCACCCAGCATATCCGCAAATGTCCAGGCAACGTTTATAAAGCCTACTTGTGCCGGGAAATGGGTTGACGCAACAGCTGCACCAGCGTTATTCCTGTCAACTAAACGCAGTGCATAATCTTCGCCCCCTTCAGGCGATGCAACTGTCGCAATTGTATTGCCGGCTTGCTTGATCGTCCAGCCTTGCGGCTGATTGCCCAGCTTCTCTTGGTCAAACGAAGCATGCACATGCGCAATCGGCACTTCTTCTGCTGGCGGCTGCTTCACATTCTCCAGGGAAGGTATATCCTGCTCCGGGTCAGGCCTTTCCTTAGCCGGATCGAGGTCAAACTTCACATGAAAGCTTTTGCTTAAGGAGCTGCCCGTACTTACGTTAAACTTAATCGTCGGGTGCAGCTGTGTGACGAAAATTTGCTCATCCGCTTCGATAACAGCCGCAGCAGAGCGATCAATCTCTATTTCAATAATACCAGTATTTACAAAAGTAGGATCGGCAACAACCATTTCTAAAGTATCATCACCAGCTTCCTTCAGCATAACGGAGGCTTGCCGGTTTGACGTTACCCCAGCTACTGTTTTAACTGCATCCTTCCAAAAGTTAATACCCGTTTGATTCGTAGCGCGATCAGCCACAGCATGCGCTTCAGGAGAATTTTCTATAATCTCAATAGACGGCGAATTGGCAAATTGCTCCGTTTCAGCCGCTGTACGGTTTGGCAGCAGCACATAGCTGTACGTATCATTTACTGGATTTTTGCCATGATCGAACCAAATAGACAGATAGTTCCTTGTCCGCACATCCTTACTTGCTGAATCATTCTGGTTGATAGCGTACCAGGTGCCGCTATTTGTAGCTCGGCTTGCCTGCAATACAGGCTTATCAGGGAAATAATAGCCGATATCCGATCCGCTGACATTGCCCTGCAAATGGATCCATTCCGTTCCAGAAGTTTGGTTGCTCCAGCCCAGTGTGTCCGGCTGCAAAGTTCCGTCAATCGTTAAAGCATTATTGCCGGCTTCATTTAGTTTTCGCTGCTCTACGATCGTTTCAATTGTTCGATTATCCTTGCTTGTAATGTCCGATCCGAGCGCAACGATTTTATCTCCAAACATAAACCAGGATTTATTGGCGCTGAGCGTAGTTCCTACCTGCTGCAGGTTCATGCCTGAGATGCCGTCGGAACCCAAGACTGCGCCTCCTGCCCAATTGTTGGATGGCGTTGTCTCGCCGTCACCGTACTGATAGTGGTCATTTTTACGCGGACGAGTATCCACCGTTGTTCCCGGCAGCCTGTAGCGGTTCACCGTCGCCCAGAAGTCATCGGCAAACTGCGTTGCGTCCTTCGTATAAAGATACGTCATGCCATCTCCCGTATACCAGCCTTCTCCATTCTCTCCGTTTGTCAGCTCATAGGTTGCAATTCTGCGCGAGCTTTTGCTAATGCCGATAGCAAAATCCTCTTGAATATGAACGGTGCGATTCATAGCGCCAAATTCGTAATGGGCTGGCGTATCGGCAGCAGGGATAAGCGAAGCATCATTCATAATCGCTTCCAGCGGCTCGATAAGATCCAAACGCAAAGCTTTATACACATTCAACTGGGCATCGGTAGTCAGCACCCAGTGCTTCATCATTTGCTTGAAGTTTTTGGCATCGGCTTCCGGTGCCGCCATGGCCAGCCGTATCATTCCCGACATAATGCCAATCGTAGCCTGATGCCCGCTTAGTGCTTCTCTGGCAATAGCGCGGCCGCGAATCATATCCATCGTCTCACCGCGGTATATAACCGGCGCCACAGATTCATAAATCCAGCGATATACGTTCACAGCATTCGGATCTGTCACTTCCCAAGCCGTATCCTTAAGCAAGTAAAACAAATTGCCGATGCCCCTTATTAAAACCTCGCCATAGCTGCCGGTATATGGAATGGTCCCGTGTTGAATATACGATCCGTCCTCATAAAATCCGTCTCCTTCTGTCACGTAAACAAACAGCGGACGGAGCTGGACAAGCACATCGTCCAAACGACTCCCGTCTTTAGTTAAAATGGCGATTACAGCTTCAATCGTCATAATATCTGAACGATTAGCGCCAGTGGAATTAAATGACGGCGACATAATATCGCCAATAAAATGATCCGCTGTCCGAACATAGCGGTCAATTTCTTCCGAAGACATTTCGTCATAAAGCATGACTAATATATCCATTGCACGCAATGGAGCTCCGATATCGAAATTCCACCAGTTTCCAAATTCAGCTGTATGTTCATTGTAGGCATTTTCATAGACCCAATCCATGCCGTATTTAATAGCCTGCAGCAGTGAATAATTATGGTATAGCGAACCGCCCTGCATCGAATAGGCATAGGACATATCGCGCAGCCTTGTTAAATACGTATTGAAGTAGCTTGAGTCTGTAGTGGAAGGCAAAATATCCGGCCATAAGGCAGCCGTACTTCCATCCGTAATCATGCTGTCCCATAATTTTTGGGCACTCGTATTAGCTGCTTGAACCTGGTTGTTAATATCTTGATGGCTTGTATTTAGCAGCGGCCCGCCATCCAGCATCGATTTCCAGCGAAGACGCATTTCATCGAACTCATCTTTAGGCAATTTCGCTTCAGCTACTTCAACGGTTGTCTCGGCTTGTACTGTCTCAGATCCGTTTGTAACCGAGGCGCGAATAACAGTCGTCCCTGCTTCCAGGCCTGTTATAACGCCCGACGAATCAACTATAGCAATTGAATCATCCTCAGAAGACCATTGTACTTCGCGGTTAGTAGTGTCTGCCGGATAAAATACAGGGGTGAGCTTAACCTTGTCACCCTTCACTACTCGAATAGACATCGGCAATTCAATGCTTTCAGCAGGCGTATTTCTAGCAATAACGGTAATTGTGCTCTCTCCCGAATGTCCGCCATCCAGGCTGCTGGCCGTTATATTCACGGTTCCGGTCGTTAGGCCGTACACTGTGCCATTGCTGTCGACCGTCGCAATCTCAGGATCGCTGCTTGTCCATTCTACTGCTTTATTTGTTGCCTCCTCAGGAGTAATAACGGCTTCCAGGCTTATTGTACGATCAGTCTGTACCTCAGCCGCAGCTGGATTGACCGTTACTCCTTCAACTGGCACATAGGTATCCACTGTAATAGCAGCTGTGCCAAAAAGCTGGCTATTCTCTTTGCTGGCTGCATAAATCGTTGTACTTCCATTAGCAACGGCCGTAACCATGCCTTTCTCATCGACTGCTGCAACAGCCGGATCGTCGGAATACCAGATTAAATAAGTATTAGTAGCATCAGCAGGCAATACGGAAGCGAGCAGCTGCCTCTGATCGCCGGGAGAGAGCTGCAATGCTGTTTCGCTCAAAGCAACAGATTCAACAGCGCTATAGTCGTAAACCTTAATATCGTCTAGGGTCATCTGGCCCTGCTCCCCTGTTTTCCCGATTTGCGTGAAACGAAAATGGCGCAAATTATCCCAGTTTTCTATTAGCTGCACATTTTCAGCCAGCTGCTCTCCATTGACATACAGCTGCAGCTGCTTATTATGAAGATCCATATAAACTTGAATATGGTACCAGCTATTAGGCTCATAGCTGCCCAGCATCAGTGTTTTTTTGCCATCCGGTGCAGGATACTCGAGCTTCATGCTGCCCTGGGCATCCATAATAACAGTGACATAACCTAAAACCGCCGTATCGGGCTGCTTGGTTAAATTCGCATAAAACAATCTGCGCTCGTGTGTAATCGTATCAAATAAAAAACGGCCTTCCATAACAACGATTTGCTTTGTGCTATCTCCAGGAATGGTCAGATTGCTTTTTTGAGTATTCAAATTTTTTCCTGTCGTATTGGAAACCATTGTAAAGCTCCTGCCTGCTTTATCTGGAAACACCTGCCCAAAAGCATAATCTGTCCCTGCGACTGTATCAAAAAAACTCCAATTGCCCCCGCCTCCAGCTGCGCTTGCCGGTCCTGCCGTCGACGGCTCCAAAGAATAATTGTCAAAATCCAAATGCAAATAAGTACTCCCAGCTGCTTCAGCCGTCATACTGCTCCAATTTCCTTGCGGCAATAAAGTCAGTATAAGTAATAAAATAAGACTTAACATTGCAGATTTGCGAATCAATTATTTCACTTCCTCTCGTTATATTAAGCGCTTACATTCAACAGCTTTAAGAAGCGGCAGTCTTCAAAAAAATATTCTGCCGCTTGTATCGCTTACCAATAAGGCTTCCAGTCATGGAGCACACGCACAAGCGCCTCCATATAGTAATAGTCGCCCCATGTATTGCACTCATCTACGCCCAAGTTTTTAGGATAGCTGTATACACCATGACCCAATACACCATTCGCGTTCGGGTCATTAACGGTAGTATAATGGTCTGCAAGTGATTCCAATATAGCTAAAGCGGCTTTTTCATAAAGCGTGCGGTCATCGTCCAATACCGGCAGCTGGCGCGCCAAATCAAGCAAGCCACATACTGCGATCGCTGCAGCCGAAGTATCCCGCTGACCGTCTTGCTCAAGAAAAACCAGATCCCAATTGCATACCAAATCCTCAGGCAAATTATTTAAGAAGTAATTAGAGGCATGCTTTGCCACTTCAACAAATTGCTTGTCTCCCGTGTAACGATAGCTTAATGGCAGACCATACATAGCCCAAGCCTGTCCTCGCGACCAGCAATCCTCATCGGCATGTCCCTGACCTGTCCAGCCGCGCACAGGCTCGCCGGTGTCCGCATCAATATGGAATATTTGATAAGCAGAGCCATCCTCGCGCACCATATGAGCAATAACATTATGCATATGCCTATACGCTTTATCATAATAAGTATTGTCGCCTGTCATTTCAGCGGCCCAATATAGAAGCGGCACATTCATCGAGCAATCGACTATAAATACACCGCGCTCCTTATGCTCTGTATCTTCCAAATAACCTCGAACTTGAATAATGCCCGACTTCTCCCTAAAACGCATAGCAAGCAATTTTGCTGCGTCGAGCGCAGTCTGCTTCGCTTTTTGATCACCAGTCAGCTTATAGCCGGCAACACATGACAACGTATACAAAAAACCGATATCATGATGATTTAATATATCGCGGTCCTCCAGACGCTGTTTGAAGCTGTCCACATGGACCTTTGCTGCATCAAGATATTTGGGATCCTTCGTCAATTCATAAGCAAGCCAAATCATTCCTGTCCAGAAAGAAGAAGTCCAGTCCGAAAAGTACTTCATGCTTGCATTCCCGACTGGCTGGTAAACATTGTTTACCGTATGTGCCGAAGGGAATTGATGGGTGAATTGCTCCAAATTTTGATCGATGCGGTTCATAACAAAGTCAAGCGAAGATTGAAATTTTTCTCTGGAAAACGCTTTCTCAAAACGATGCGGTTGTTGTACTTTTTGGCATTTGTCTGGATTGACAGCCATTACAGTTCCCCCTTTATTCGCATATTTTGTAATCAACTAATAATATAATGGCAGCTTGCAGGTAATATAAGGGGTAAATCTTATACCCCCGCCAATCGTCGAGCTAGTCCATTACGACTAAAGTCGGTTGCTTCCTGCCTGGTTTGTGTTACTATAGGTAGGGTAAAAACAACTGTATCGGAGGTTTTAATGATTCAGCTGATTAAAAAAAATATTCATTTGCTTGCTGTTCTGTCGATCGCAGGACAAGGATTTATCTATATGCTCATCGGTTATCTGTTCAGTGATAAGGGCATAGGAATTAACAATTGGATTGATGATCGCATCCCCTTCCTAATCTGGTTCGTCATTCCTTACGCAATATGGATGCCTCTGCTTTATATTTCTTTTATTTATCTAGGGTTAAAGGATCGCTCGCTGTACTGGCGAACTATCATTACGTATAATGCAGCCGTCATCGTCTGCAATATCATATTTATTCTTTTCCCTACTCATATGCCGCGTCCGGAAATTTCCGGAAATGATATTTTCACAACGCTTGTACAATTTATTTACAGCAATGACGAACCTGTCAATTGCTTTCCGAGCATACATTGCTTAACCAGCTACCTGCTGCTCATTACAATGAATCGCCATAAATTGCTCAAGACCGGACTACGAATAACTTTTTCCATCGTATTTATTTCTATCATTGCTTCAACTGTCTTTATCAAACAGCATGCATGGGTTGACGTGATAGGCGGTGTCGTTCTGGCGGAAGCTGTTTACAGAATCGTGTATTACGCTGCAGGCAGACAACAAGCCTTGCATAAGAAAAATAGTGAAACAAGCGCAATGATGAATGGCTAGCCGCAAACAAACCATAATATGTACTGTTTCGTAAGCAGCTTTATTCAGCAAGATTAACGGCTTATATGGTGAAAACTTAAAAAAGCGTAAGTTCGAGGGATGCATTTATCCCGAGAACTTACGCTTTTTCCTTCGTTGCCGAACACTAGCAGACGTTTAACAGCTTTCGTCGTTAAAACTGCTC
>NZ_JBOZWO010000054.1:0-34602 GCF_050864975.1 Paenibacillus sp. GXUN7292
CACATAGAGCTGTTTATCTTCGTTACAATTTATAATGAGCCATTTTTGTTGAAATAGCGCTTGTCAGCTTCGTTAGAAATCCGCATCCCTGTTGATCAAGCAGTTTAACACAAAAAAGCTGGCTTCCCAGCCGCTGCAAGAGCAACAAGGAAAGCCAGCCTTACCAGCCTTAATTACTTGGTAATTTTTAGCCAGTTAATAGCTAAATTCGAGCTAGAATTGGTTTGATCGAGTACGATACGCATGTTGTTTATACCCCGGGACAATTTCACCCAGCGATGGATGGTTGTGAATTGATAGCCGCCGCCAGTATTTGGTACGTCGACCGGGTACACGGTGCCGTCCACTTCAAAATTAAAGCGATGCGCAGCATTGGAGGCAACTCTGAATTCTACATAATAATGTCCGTTGTGCGGAATGTATACATTGTCATACTTCGTATAATCGTTCTTTTTACGGAATACAGCCGCTTTTACAGCTCCCCCGTCATTAAAATCTTCAACCGTAACGGCTGTATTATGCCCATTCCATTGATCCTCTTTATCCAAATTCCACTGCATATTGTAATGCTCTGCCTCTATCGTTTTTACATACTCATCTTGGTAGGAGAACTTCATCCAATTCCAAATGGTTCTTGACTGTGCATCCGTCCACACAATTCGCAGCGTATGATTCCCTTCCGGCAAGTAAACAACCTCATCCTGATTTCTCATGTTGTTGACGCCTCCGGTATCAAGCAAACTGAATTCACTTGATGCATCTACGCCATCGACCTGCAGCTTATATTTCTGAGGAGATGAGCCTGCCAACGTCGAATACCTCATCTCAAACAAGTAGTTGCCGGACTTAGGAATATATACATTTTCATACTCAAGCCAATCTCCTGTATCAATAATCGATACCCCTGGCGTGCCGTCGTTGTCAGTAAATTCCGTTGCATTCAGCCACACTCCGCTGGAGTCACTCGGATTTTCTGCCTGCAGTTTGATTTCCATGGCATCATTTAACGTAAATTTCATCCAGTTAAGGAAGAACCATCTGTCGATTGATCCTCTTACTACCTTCAACGTATGTCTTCCTTCTGTTAAATACACTTGCCGCTCAATCGTTCTAAATTTCAAATAGCCGCCGGAATTCGGTGCTTTGATCGCCCCGGTTACGTTCACCCCATCTACCTCCAGATGAAAGTAGTTGGCCTCCTCCGACGAAACCCTAAATTCTACTGTATACATGCCGCTTTGCGGAACATCAATATTATCGTACTCCACCCAATAGCCGTTCTTTTCCATGTACAAGGAATCATGATCGCCTTCCGGAGAATAGTACGTTCCGTATGCTCCGTGAGCCGCCGTATAGTCCTCTCCCTCTACTCTAAATTGACTTGTAAGAGCAGGGGCCGTATAAGCATCAGCTGTTGCAGCCACAGCAATTGAACCGATTTTGTATTTTTTATTATTTTCGTTATCCATTGGCAATTTGATCTTTGGCTCACCTGCAGTGTCTATCATTGAAATATAGAGGTCATAGTTTCCTGCAGCAAGCGAGGCTGGAAGCGTAAAGGAAGACTTCACGTCATGATATTCCCCTTTGAACCATCTTGTCTGATCGAATGACTGGTCGACAGCGCTCCATACGACTTCGTTGTTTTGCGGATTGATAAAATAAACCTTTAGCGGATATTTGCGCGGCAGAAAACCTACCCCGTTATTCGTCCAGGTTTGTGTCAGCGCAAATTCGCCTCCGGCTGCCACCTTATCATTGTATTGTGCTTTCGCTAATAAAAATCGATAGCCTGAATAACGCCCAAGCAGTGTAAACCATTCGCCATAGGCGGCCTTCATATCGTTCCATTTCTCGAAGCCTGTATTATTGATGCCTTGCAAATTTGACCGATAATCCTCCAAGGCGTTTTGTACAACTTTACGTGGATTATTAAGCATATACAAGCTGTTATCCCAGTTCGCACCTTCTGAAGCCTGGAGATGATCGCGCCTTGTTTTGCGATTATTCCATTGCGCCTGCGACCATGTTGAGTAATCCATCCAGTTGCCGGAGCTGTTCACCGTGTCTGAGCGGAAGCCCCAACCGGGCTGAGCTGCAGCATAATCAAAGGCGAACGCCTGGTAACGCTTTGCTTGGGTATTGGCATCAGGATCACTGTTATTTACATGAGCACCTGCATTTTGCATCGTAACCATCGTTTCCTGAAAAGCATTCACATAAATGTCGATGATTTGACGCAGCGTATTCGTTCTAGTCGTTGCATCCGGCCAAGGGAAAAACTGTCCGTCATTCCAGCCAGACCATTCACCAAACAAAGAGAAGGCCCTCAAATCGACCCAGGCAATGCCGGGATTGCCGTCATAACGTTCAGCAAATGCATTTACAGCTTCCTCAAGCTCATCTAAGTAACAGGAATTATAGTAAATAGGCTGCTTCGAATAATGAGGGGTATCACCGTATGGCGCCCAGCGGTATGGGCAGCCGGCTGTTTCGAATAGCCATTCTGGAGGGTATTTGTGAGGAAACCCTGCTTCTGTTGGATCAGGGCTTTCAGACATCAATAATTGAACCTCAGCCGTTTTTCCCTGCTCATTGATTTTACTCATAAATTGATCAAATCTGTCCCATTCCCATTGATTGTTTGCTGGTTCAAAGTCAGCCCAAGCGATATGCACTCTGACGATATCGCCATCCGCTGGAATTACCTCGGTTCCATTAATAAATTTAGTGACTTCCGGATCATTGGTGAACGTATAGCCTGACTTATTAATATCAAACGCTGTGCCTGTGTAAGGATTACCATGAATAACCTCGTAGTTGTCCGTAAAATAAACAATCTTGGACGCAGCACTCGCCTGCTGCGCCGAAAACAATAGATCTCCCGTAAGCAAAATAATATATGCGATAAGTAAGCTAGATACGAACTTCATTCGTAAAACCTCCTGTTTATTTATTATTGCAAAACATTTGCAATCACTTATGCATGGCAAGCTGTTCTCTTAAGCTAGCCGAAGCCGTGAATCGTTTCTGTCCTTGGAAGAAACATAATAAACAAGAATTTACTAGATATTCTTTAGCCCTTTATCCCTGTTGTAGCAATTCCTTGCACGAAATATCGCTGCGAGCTCATAAACAAGGCAATGACAGGAATTAGCGCTAATGCTGCAGCTGCCATCTGCAAGCCGTAATCCTGAAATCTTGAAGCCTGGAACATCGCCATTCCTACCGTAAGCATCTGCTTTTTCGTATCCGTTATAAAAATATACGGGTTGGTAAAGTCGTTCCAAGCCCATACGAAGCTGAACAAAATCATGGTCACAACCGCTGGTTTAGCCAAAGGCAAAATGATGCGGTAAAATACTTTAAACAGACTGCAGCCATCTATAATGGCAGCTTCTGTTAGCTCTCGCGGAATAGAAATAAAAAACTGCCGCAGCAAAAAAACAAAGTAAATATCAAAAGCAGCCGGCAGAACGATGGCCCAAACCGTATCAGTCAAATGCAGCATTTTGTAAATAATATAGCGCTGTACAATCGTCGCGTCTCCCGGAAGCATAAGCGCGGACAAAAATATAATAAAGATAACATCTCTGCCTCTGAACTTTAGCTTGGCAAATGCGTAAGCCGTAATGCATACAATGATGCATTTGATCACAAGCGTAAGGACTACCATGACAGCTGAATTTTTATACCATAGTAAAAAATCATATTTTTCATCAAAAATGTTAATATAATTGCTTACGATAAAAGGATCCGGAATCAATCGAAACGGGTATTCAAATATTTTTCCCAGCACCTTGAAGGATGAGGACAACATAAATATAAATGGAAAAATATTGGCGACTCCAAACGCGATAGCAACAATATTCAATATTAAGTTTCCGCTGCGTTTTGCTGTAATGTTCATTTTAAATACTCCTTCCAAATGACTCCTTTACGAGTAATTGACCCATTTTTTCTGCCCGCGCCATTGTACGACTGTTATGCCCAAAATAATTAAAAACATAAAAATCGCTTGTGCTGTACTGTACCCCATCCGATATTGCAGAAAGGTTTCCTGATAAATATTAATGGACAGCGTCGTTGATGCTTGACCGGGCCCGCCCTTGGTCAACACTTGAATAGGTCCGAAGTTCTGGAACGAAGTAATAATGGCTGTAATCATAAGCAAAAAGGTAGTCGGAGATACCATTGGAGTTGTAATGCTCCAAAATCTTTTAAACCTGCCAGCCCCGTCTATTTTTGCAGCTTCATAAAGCTCTGACGGCACATTCTGCAAGGCTGCCAGAAACACGAGCATAAAAAATCCGATATTTTGCCAAACCACAATCAGCACTATACTCGGAATAACCGTATGCTCGCCCACTAGCCATAGGGGCGGACTACTGACGCCAAGCGAGGTGAGGAAGGCATTGACCGGTCCATCTCTCACATCTAGAATGATCGCCCACACAACCGCGATAGCAACAAAATTCGAAACATAAGGCATAAATATAGCCGTTCGAATCGTTTTCCGAAACCAAAGTCTTGAATTAATCAGCATTGCGCATAACAGGCTGGCAATGATGATACCTGGCACAAACAAGGCGACATAATAAAACGTACGCCACAGCGAGCCGGTAAACTTGTCATCGCCAAACATTTGAATAAAATTGTCTAGGCCGATAAATTTAATGTCCTTCAAATTGCTGATAAAGCTCAGGTTCGTGAAGCTGATCGCAATTGAAGTGGCAAAGGGGGCGAGCTGAAATAAAATAAATCCGACAGCAAACGGGAGGATCAGCATGTAGCCGAGCATTTCTTCCTGCCTTGCCAGCGTCCAGCCTCTTGCTTTCTTTTTCATCGTTTATCCCTTCTTTATGGCAGGTTGGTTAGAGCCAAGGGGGAAGAGCTCCCCCTTGTACCAGCATTATTTATTTGGTTGACTGATCTTCCTTGATCGCTTCGTCAGCTTTTTTCTTAAGCTCTGCCATCGTCTGCTCCAGCGTTCGCTGCTTGGAGGCATACAATTCTCCCTCCGACGAAATTAACGAAGTAATTTTGGACATGCCTGGACCGACGATTTTTTCATTTACAATTTGAAGGGAAGGATCAAGAATAGCAGCTTTCAGTTCCTCGATTGTAATCCCGTCATCCTTGAACGCATCCGCCATTGGCTGGAATATTTGATTGATTTCGTCGTCGCTCAAATCGACCCGCGCAGGTACTATGCCTGGCAGCGTCCACTGATTTTCTGCCAGCACCTTAAGCGCTTCATAAGCTTCCTGCTTATGCTTGGAGGTTGATGCGATGGAGTAGCCGCCCATAATGCCCATTACTGCTTTCCCGCCTTCGTCAACCTGCGGCATAATCGCGAGACCGAGCTTCCAATCACGCGGATACAAATTTTTATCCATAGCCGTTTGCAGCGCCCAATGCCCAACGACAAACTGTCCAATCGTACCGCTTGTCAAGAATGAATCCCAAGGCATTTTTTTGGATTTAAATGAAATCATATCCGGCTGAACCTTCAGCTCATTGCCAAGATCTCCGAAAAATTTCATCGATTCCGCGAAGGCAGGATCATCATAATTAGAGGTTCCATCCGCCTTATACTCTGGCACCTGCTTCTGTCTGGCTGATAACATAAAATAATTGTCCCAATCCAGCATGTAGGAGCCGTATATGCCTTCCTTCTCATTCGTAATCGCTTTGGCTGCTTCCGTATACTTCTCCCACGTCCAGGTCGCATTGTCTGGATAAGGCACCTCAGCCTTGTCGAACAAATCCTTGTTGTACATCGTCACATGAACATCGCGGAATGCTGGCAACATATATATTTGATCCATATACTTGGATATACTGCTGCCGTAAATTTTTTCAATGTCATAACCATCCGCGGCAATATAAGAATCGAGCGGCTCTAATAAGTTAGCTGTAGCAAATTTCTGGTAAGTCGTCGCATTCTGATAAATAATGTCCATTTCGTCGCCAGCCATTAGGCTGATTGTCACTTTTTGATTCCACTCTGTTCCTTCCCCCGGAATAATGAGCGGCTCAAGCTTTACATTTTTCAACTTCTGCTCAACAAGCGCCATCAAATCCTTCGTGCTTTGTCTTGCAGCTGTATCCGCTGTAGTCGCATACTTAAGAACGATGACCTCTTCTTTATCGTTACTTGGCGGTTGCGTGCTTGCACCGCTATTGCTTTCTTTTGTCCCTGTGTTGCTTGGCTTTCCTCCCCCGCCGCTGCAGCCAGCTACCAGTAATGCCGCTGCGATCATAACCAACATAATCCTAGGCAACATACGTTTTCTCATTTTTGTAGTCAAACTTAATGACCTCCCTTCTAATTTCCTCCAGTATAATTTGTACCTGCTTCTGAACATATCGAGGAAACTGACAACATGCAGGTATAATAAACAGTTCTTTTCGGAAAACGCTTTCAAAATAATCTATTTTTAAAATTTATTCACTTACAGTTGTAAAAATAGTGACCTTATCGCTGGACGCTATCCTCTACCGATTTTTTATATTCGCTTGGCGACATGTTGTAATAGCTTTTAAATACACGATTAAAGTAAAATATATCGGCATAACCGACTCGATCAGCAATATCCGAAATTTTAAGGTCGGTAGCCAGCAAATACTCGCCCGCCTTTTTCATTCTGACATCGATCAAATATTCCTGAAACACTTTCCCCGACTCTTTCTTAAACAATCTGCTCAAATAGTTTTTGTTCATAGAAACATAACGCGCCATATCTTCCAGCGTAATTTTTGCCTGCAAATTAAGACGAATAAACTCGATAATTTTTAATATTTCCTCACGCTGCCTGTCATTGCCCAGCAATTTGATCGTGCGCTCGCATTCGTCGTTCAGCTTCGTACACAATTGCTCAAATTCCTCTGCCGTCATGATTTCATCAAGCTCCGTTAAATCGAATTGCCAAATCATCATCGCCTTGTCACTTATTTGCAAAAGCGTTTCTTGAATCCAGCCTGCAACCGATACAAAATATTTTTTAATAAGTGCTGGATTAAGCTGCTTGCTGCGAGCATATTCCATAAATTCGCGCCAGGCTGCATCAAGCCCCTCTCTGCGATGCCGATACAAGCTAATAGACAGCTGGTTTTTTAGCGTATGAAAAACTTGGTCCATGCCTTCTGTCGTAAACTGTACGTTGCTCGCCTGCAAGATTGAGCCTGGCTTTTCATAAAAAGCGATTAGACGCGTATCATTGAGCCTGCAAAGGCTATCGCTTAGTTGTTCATAGCCGCTGTACGAAATGCCATATATGAAGCTGGCTTCTATATTTAAATAATCTTCAAATGACGCTTGAATTTTCTCGGCCAAATGATAGACCATCGAATCCTCAATTTCCCAGCTGCTCGAGATAAGCAGCATAAAACAGCCGTCTGACCAATGCAGCGTTCTTCCCTTCATTCGGTGATCTATTAAACCATCTGCCAGCTCAGCCGCTACCGCATGCAGCTGCTCTGCTTCGCCATCAAAGCGTTGCTTGAGCAAATTTTCATAATCAGCTATGGTCAACAGCATAATAATCCCTTTGCTGGCGTTTGTGCCAATACCGAGCCCCTTCAAGCTGTTTGCAACAATTTCTGGATGATCGCCATATGCCATAATGTCCGTAATCAGCTTCTTCTGATTCCAGCGTTTATTCTCATGGAGCTCCCTTTCCGGTGTTGATGACGTATGTGGATTAACAGCTTGTCTTACTTGATCATCGAGCTTATTACAAACCTGCTTTAGCGCCTCCAGCAAGCTGTCTGCTTCAATCGTTACTTTAATCAAATAATCTACAGCACCCATTTTCATCGCTTCTTTAACAAGCTCAAATTCGTCATAGTTGCTGAGGACAAGACATTTCGTTGCAGGATATTTGCCCGATAGCTCTTTAATTAAGCCTATTCCATCGAGCTCTGGCATTTTAATATCCGTAATGACGATATCCGGCATCAGCTGATCCATTAACGAAAGCGCATGAGCGCCATTAGAAGCTTCGCCTGCCAGCACAAAGCCATGCTCCTCCCAATCCAGTGCGACTTTAAGGCCCATACGGACAAACAGCTCATCATCCACAATCATAATTTTATACATGGTCTATCCGCCTCATTTCATGGTTTAATTCATGTATAGGAATTTTTAAAATCGATGTCGTGCCCCCGCCGCTTGTATTTTCCATTCGCAGCGCATAGTCCGGTCCGTAATGCAATTTCAGCCGTTCATTGACATTCGTAATACCGATACCGCTAAAGCGGCCTCGTTCCATTCCTTTTGCAGCAAGCAGTGATTTCAGCTGCTCTTCTGTACAGCCCACCCCATTATCACTTATAATAATCGTCAAATTGCTCTCGTCACGATAAGCGCGCAAGCGAATGATGCCTTTATACGTAATACTAGCAAAGCCATGCAATATCGAATTTTCAACAATCGGCTGCAAAATAAGCTTAGGAATGCCCAGGTTCAACGTATCTTCTTCAATCTTATATTCCTCGGTGAACAAGGCGGAGAAGCGCATTTTTTGAATCGTTATATAATGACGAATATTTTCGAGCTCTTCTGCCAGCGGAATAATTTCATTTTTTTGAATAATGCTGCTCTTCATAAGCTGAGCCAGTGAAGTAATGAATTTGCTGACATTGTATACCTTGCTTGCGTCAGCCATCCATCGGATCGAGTTGAGCGTGTTGAATAAAAAATGGGGGTTTATTTGCGAATAAAGCATTTGAATTTCCAGCTCCCGCTTCGCTTTCTCATCTTCATTGACCTTTTGTACAAGATTGCCAATCTCCTCCGCCATCTTGTTGAATTTCAAGGACAGCAAAGCGAGCTCATCGACGCCAACCACTTCTACTCTTGAATCCAGCCGCCCTGTTGCGAACTCCGACGCAGCCCGTTTCAATCTGCTGACAGGCTTGGAAACACTGTTTGCAATCCAATATGCCAGTGAGAAAAACGCTACAATAAACCCAAGATTAATAAGGAAAAGCCACTTCCTTACCGCCGCTATTTCTGAAAATAACAGCTTATTCGGAATCTCACTGACAACTGTCCAGCCCAAGCGTTCCATATGGCTCACATTCGCCATAACCCCGAATTCTGCCATATCGATAGACTCTACTGTGTCTTTAGGAAGATTGCCTTTTATAATGCGGGCATATGGCAAGCCTTCGCCGATTTGCTCCTTGGCCGTGGAAGAAATAATTTCACCCTGCCGGTTTACGATATGTGCCTTTATTCCTTCCCTGACTGCCATACCATTTAGTATGGCAGAAATAACACTCTCCGGTACTCCTATGACGACATCCCCTGTTTTGATACCATCTATTACATCCATGTAGGCGCGCACAAGAATAATATATCTTACTTTTCCATGTGAAAAATAATCGAGCTCATGCGTGTATTCGCCCAGCTTTACATAGTTCGTTTTTCGGGGAACACCCTCCCTATCAAGCAATGCGAGAATTGAGCCTTGAAATTTCTCATTCTCATAGGCAGAAATCGTAGAATAGGAGATCCCTTGACCACTAAGCAAGGAAATAAAATGGTTAGGATAATGATCCAGCACCGAGGTTTGCACCGCAAAAAACTTTGACTTCAGCAGCGTGTTATTATGATAAATCTCATCAAACTCAATGGGCGCCGATTGCTTTATAATGTCCCGAATTTCCCCATCCATCATTAAGGAGTTTGATGCTGCTACCATATTTTTAAAAACAAGCTCAATATTCATCGTCGCCTGGGAAATTGCCATTTCATTGCCAATGTTCAGCTTATCCTTAACGACATCCTGCAGAAATATAAACGAAAACATACTCGATAGAGAAATCGGCAAAATAATGAGAAATAAAAAAGAGAAGACAAGCTTCCTGCGTATCGATCGGAGAAAAAAACGCTGAATAAACGGTTTGATTGATTTCATAGTAGCTATTCTCCCTCATGCAGACATGATTCAAAAAAGTCACTCGTTCCGCTATCGTCACGGATACCACTTTTGCTCGATTAGTTGGCCACTCGTTCCGCTATTCGCCCCAAAACACCCTGTTTTGCAATTTTGTCGGTCACTGGTTCCGCTATTTAACCCAAAATGAGAGGAAATGTGCTACTTTTTCGCTAATAACGGAACGTGTGTCACTTTCCTCACCCAAATCTGCCATTTTCGACTAAATAGCGGAACGTGTGTCCGTTTGAGAGGCCGAGCCGGACCAGTTATTCGTTGCTTATTACCCATGCAATGTTCATCAATAAAGAAAGCCCACCTTTCAATTGTCATTGTCTTAGGTGGGCGTCCGTGTTGCTGCTTATGCTAGTATATATGTTATTGTTTAAATTAACACTCTTCCAAGTCCACAATTCTATCAAGCACAGGTTTAGTATAATCATCAAATTTCTCTATATCTCCAAGTGAAATCCATTGTACTTCAATGATATCATCATTGTCTTTGTTAGTTTTATCCAGGGCCAATTGTCCAGTGAACTCGGTTACTGCAAATGTGTATTTTTTATTTTGTTCATGCAACAAATGCAGCTTCAATACTTCTATCCCTGTTTCTTCCTTCACTTCCCTAATGCAAGCATCTTTAGGGGTTTCGTTTTCTTCGATGCCGCCTCCAGGAAAATTCCAAACGATATCCCCTCGTTGAACGTATTGTCGAACCATTAGAACGTGGTTATTTTGAATAATTACGGCTTGAGCGATAATAGTGTACACCTACTTTAAAATCTACTTCTTTGTCTCCGGCTACTTTCCACATTAGAAATTATTCTATCCTCGACTTGACCGCATAGCTTTAACTTGCTTTATACTTTTGTCGTTCTTCAAAGCTTTGTACTCCTCCGATTCCACAGCAAACAGCGCGACTTTCCCTTGTTCATTATGATGCATGCCCCAGCCGTAGCGCTTGCCAAGGGAGGACGTTCGAAGACAAGGCTGCCCTTTTGAGAAGAACTTCTCCCACTCCTGCTGCCTTTGTTCTTCGGGAATATGATTACGCTGAGCAAATACCTCAAACAGTATATCCTCCTGAGTATATTGATAGGGAGCACCAGCAATCATTTCATACTGTAATACCGGTATCGTTTTATTCTCATTTTTGGATTTTGGTATTTCTGCGGTTTGTGCAGGGCAATCTTCTGAAACCTCAATGAACGTGTTGTAATAATTCATGTCTTTCATTTAAACTCACCTCCGGAAATGTGCGACAAAGTAATGCTTGAGTTTATTTTCGGCATAATAGTGCTACTTAGCGGGGGGAGCGAATAATTGTGGACAGTGCAATTAGCGATGGAAAAGGGGGCTACTGCGATCAAGTTTGGGATTCCGACCGCTGTTGTAGTCCAATTTTTTGGAATAAACAACCCCTGTAAAAGATAAAATTGGCCTGCAAAGGCGGACGCTGTGCTTCTCCATTCCCAATCTTGCTCTACGTTCCCCTTTCTTATTGCTTATCAATAGGTGCCCGCATCGACTTCACAGTCATCTCCCCCTCGGCTCACCCCTCACCAATTCTCCGTATATCCTAAATGCTTTAAAATCATATAGCTATTAGAATTGAGGTTATCAATAGGCTCATCAATTGAAAAATATTTCAATTCAAGTCCTTCATCGTCATTTATGGTAGGTTTGCCTTGTACGTTAACTGCCTCAAAAACAGCAATCGTATTAAATACTTCATCTCCATTAGGATACTTATAGTAGAAATCTTTCCCCGATAAAATAGCAACGAATTTCAATTTCTCGGCCTTTAATCCCGCTTCTTCAAAAAGCTCGCGTCTTGCAGCTTCTTCGAATGTTTCACCAAGCTCCAATGAGCCGCCAATAGTTCCCCAATCCAAACTATCCGTTCTCTTTTGAAGCAATAAATGCCCCTCCCGATTTTTTACTAAAACGGTAACACCAACCATTATAATTGGCCTTGTGCCAATCAATTCTCGAAGCTCCATAATGTAGCCCATAAAAAACCTCCTGCACCTTACTTTTATCTAAACTGAATTTAGATTCCTTGGATTATAATGACATTGCGCTTTCGAATTAACTCCTAAGCCCTTCTTGAAAAATCAATTCTTTGCTCATTTTAACTTGTTCAATCATATGGCCGATATTCCCTTCCCCTGCAAACAAAGACATATTAAAAAAGTCTTTATTTAAATCAGACCAATATAATTCATTCTCATTTCCTGATACGAATATATCATTTTTTAACCTGCCAACGTAAACCTCTACGTAACAATTTTGATAGTAATATTTAAAATCCATTAAATGATGCAGGTCGATAGATTCATTAGTAACACCCGTCTCTTCGAATAGCTCTCTATAGGCTGCTTCTAACCCTGTTTCCCCTTGTTCAATCTTGCCGCCGACAAAATTACTCAAGCCTTTATATGGGTCCTTTAGCCGCTTGCACATCAGTAATTGATCCATTTCCTTGTTATAAATCATTAGTACATTATATCCTTGCACCTTCTGTCCTCCTTGTATGAAGTTACTTCAATAGCTTCACTTTTAGATTGTTTTCGTCAAAATAATTTCCAACGGTTCATTCTCGAGCAATAAGCATCCCGCATCCTTATAGCCCAATTTCCTGTAAAAATGCTGCGCAGCTTCATTAGCTAATGTCGAAGTCATTACAAGCCGAAAGCCTTTCTCTCTCATCAAGCTCTCCCAATAAAGTACAGCTCCTTTTCCAATCCCCTTGCTTCGATACGGTTCGTCAATCCAAATCATATTCATAAATGGTGTGTTGTCCCAGAAATAGCTATATCTCATCCAGCCTATGTACTGATTCTGTTCGTTTCGTAAAATCAAAATTTCTTGCTCTGCAATTTTCCGTTTAACTAAACTGACTAAAATATGTTTATCCCGCTTAACAATATAGTCAAAATCTTCTTCACTTGCATAATTAATCATCATTAACAATCACCTTCGTCTGCATAGTGAAATCATCCTACTCTTTTTTGTGGTTAGCCATCCCTATAATAATCAATATTTTTCAAACCTCCTCCGCAGCTTAATTTCAGTCTTCCTTTTGTTTTTTTGTTACTTCAACAAGTCTGTAAATGGCAATCTCTACTTCTTTCATCTGCTTTACTTGTTTATTAAGTGCTACATCTATTCCTATTAAACAAACTAAGATTAATATTAAAACGATCGTTATTATAATCAAAAGCAATTTCACCTCTCCCTAAACTTCTGTTACAAATAAAAAGAACCTACCCGCTTCGTCATCCCAGGTAGGTTACTGCTTTGCAAATCATAAAATTATATAAATGTTCAAATGCAATCAATCGTAGAAAAAGGATAACATGCCCACCTGCTATTCATTTATTCAAAAGCCTTATTGGTTCATTTGAATAACTCCCCACATGTTCCCATTAGGATCAATGAATTTAAGAACCCAGCCAAACCCTTCATCCTGATAAAATGTTATCTTCGTGCCTATACCTTTTAAGTGATCATGCAATTGATGAATGTGATTCGTGCTATAGAGCAGCACAGGCATAGTCTGACCATTGAATGAAAAATTAGCATTTGTATCATCATTCGTTTCCCATAGCATTAGCATTGGTCCTTCTTGCAAGGTCAAAAACGCTTGATGCTGATCCTCGTGCTTACCCTGCAGTTGAAATCCAAGATTCCCTACATACCAATCGATTGATTCATTCAAACTTTTTACTGGAATTTGCATATGCTCTAATTTTGTAAGGATCACTTCATTCATTTGCTTCACTCCATTTTTAATAGTTAAATAGAGAGCTTCAATCGTTTTTCCTATTGTACCATTATGTTCCAGCCAAAAGAAGAAAAGAATTGCTTCTGCATATTCAGTTCTCTTGTATAGCCTCGGTTAAAATGGATTTTATTTCTTCCAATGTTTTATCTGTTTTGAATTCATCCTTTGGTTCCGACCAGCTAAAACCATCTCCAATATATCTTGGAATCAAATGCATGTGATAGTGAGTCAAATCATTGAAGATACCGCCATTTTGACATATGGTAATCCCATCAGGTTTAAATACTTTTTTAAGCAGCTTAGACATCTTCGTTGATACTTTCATTATTTCAAACAAAGTAGTCTCATCTATTTCTTCAACATCCAGGTAATGTTCTTTGGGCATGATCAGCATGTGTCCGTCGTTAAACGGCGCAATATCCAATACGCATACTAAATATTGATTCTCGTATACAATGTTTACTTCAGGCTCTAATTCATTCACAATCCGGCACCCTAGACATTTCATGAAATCCCTTCTTTACTTTATAAATCATCTTCTTAAATAGACAATGTAATCTGTTAGTATCCCCTTATAACCTAATGAGTTAAGTATGGTAGAAATATTGCCTCTGTGATAGGTCCCATGATTCACAACATGTTGTATTATTTCCAAAATCGAATTTTGAAACTTTTCTCCCCTTGTATTGCTGTAGTTCACAATGTTCTCGATATCGTCAGTAGATAATAAAAATTCATGAATTTGTGTTTGTAATTTGTTCTGGTAGCTGCTAGCTTCCTCTATATTAGTGAATGGAGTTCGTGTAAGTGGTGGAGGTGATTCTCCTTTGATCCGAGCGAACCATACTTCATCAGCTGAGATCAGATGAGTAATAACTTCTGCAATGGATTTGAAGCCTAAATCCACTTCTTTTGCAAAAATCCCGTCCGGCAGTGATTTGAGATGGTTCATGATTCTTTCATTCGCCCAAATGTTGTATTCATACATTAGCACTAACTGTTCTTTTTTCATCAAGCGTCTCCTCCATTAAAATAGTTCAGTTTGCAAACACACATTTAAACCGTTCTACTCCAGGATACTTCTCACCTAAACTATTTATTGTAAATCCATTTTTATTATAAAAAATAACGGCATCATGATCGGTCTCTGCAACAATTCTTTGAGCAGTATTTAATGTAATGGCTTGTTCTATTAACGCACTTCCGAGTCCTTTATTTCTGAAATCAGGGTGCACCGCTATATGCAATATTTCCGTTTCAAGTTCATCATTCCTTAGCCCAATTATTCCCGCCAGCTTAGATTTTGTATAGATCCCATACAATTCACGGTTTGGCTCAATCATATAACGGTCGCATTCTTTAGTTATTCGTTCATGCACCGGATACATACAATACGAAAGAAATTCATATAGATGTTGATGATCAGACAGCTTTTCAATCCTCTGATTCAAGTAAAATCCCCCTTTTGAAATCAGATATAACTATAGCCAAGTGCGAAACTTCCCATAAACCACGCTTACTCCATTTTTGCTTGCCCACTGCTTTAAAACTTCTATTTTGGCTTCTTTATCATTTTTAAATTTAAAATGTAGTTTTGTTGGAACCAGCTTCCTTCCATAGAGCTTGATGCCAATACTTTGCATAAAATAACCCGAAATGATGATTTTCTCAATTTCTTGTGCAGAAACTTCAGTATCATTGACCTTTATCTTATGCTGCATAAATTCTATGTCCTTATATTTCTTCAGAATTCTCTTCAGCAATACAATTATTATTGTTAGTTGAACAAATATAAGGAACAGAACTAACAGGCTGCGAAAAACAGGAATAGAATTAAATTCGGTAAACATAAATCCGCTAAGCAACAACAAAACTAATAATACAGAAACCGCCAAATGAAAATAAACTGTCCCAGGTATTTGAATTTCAATTTTCTCTTTCATTTTTGTTTAACACCCTCTCACTGAATTCAGATAAGGAGTCGGTGCGGGATACGCCCATAATCATTTCCTTTCTTAAATTAATGTGTTGCTTATAAAGTTTATTAAAAACCAAAGTGTTCTTTTATTTTCGCTGCCACGATATCAGGTTCCAGATCCGTATTATTTATTCGCATATAATTGTTGCTCGTTATTTCGCCGGGGTTTGAGTTAAGCCGATGATTTTCATAAGTTGTTTTTAGATCCCTTTCTGATCGTTCAATGTCTCTTTTCGTTGGTTTATTGCTGAGCCTGTTTTCAGTCTTATTTCTTTTTATTCTTTCTTCAAAATCAGCTTCCAGCTCTACTAAATAAACCGTTCCGCCTCTGGATTCAAATAACTCCGAAATCTGTTTTACATAATCCCAGTCACTTTGCAGATCAAAGCCCCATACATAAGTAAAAATGAAGCCTTTCATATCGCTTTTAGAAGCTTCCTCAAACATTTCTTGCCGTATCAAGTTGACTAGCCGCTTGCCAGACGGGGTTCCATAATTAAAAAATGGCGCCACAAATTCAATGGACATATGATTATGAAACAGCTTGAAGCTCGTCATATCGGCTAAGTGCTGACCTACTGTCATTTTCCCTACTGCCTGCGGGCCAAATATAATAATAAACTTCATAGCACTCCCCCCTCTCTAATATATAAAAGCAGCCGAGTGCTTGAACACTCGGCTTACCCAAATAATTTAATCGTCTTTTACTATTTTACCACGATATACCAGTTAGATGAACCGTTTTATAATAAAAAAACCCGAAGCTTAGTCATAACCAGCCTCAGGATTTTTAATATTCTAATGCGATAATGCAGGATCTTTGAGCGACAGATCCTTTTTTGGCATAAAAAGTTAAACTACCTGTGCTTTTGCAGGATTTCTCTTCAGAACGAAATTATGTTACAGGTGTTATATAGCTAACGGAACTCAGGAACACTATTGTGCGAAAATCAGCTTATTTAAAATTTTAAAGGAACTGAGAAGCCTTATTTACTCAAACTGCCTGCATAAACGGGGAAAAAATCACATGTAGCGCCCCAGAGTTCCGTTACGTTTTCAAAACACCATTATTTCGCTAAATAGAGCTTCTCAGTTCCGTTACAATCCTTTTGTGGTCGGAGTCAGATCAATTTCTTTGCCTAAGTGTGAGGATTCGTACGTGCCCAATATCATTTGCAGCGCATGAATGCCGTCCTCGCCTGTTACGACAGGCTCCCGGCCTTCACGCACAGCATACGCCATATCGCGGATCTGAATACGGTGACCGTCAGGAAGAACAGAGAACGGCTCAAATGCCGGCAGCTCAACAGCTTCACCGTCTATCATGAGCTGCTTGATTTGATCATCTTCATAGACGAGCGTGCCTCTTTCTCCATGAAGCTCTACCCGTTGTCCCAGCTCCGGGTTAGAGGTTGTCGTCATGACCATGACACCCAGCCCGCCTCTTTCGAAGGTGAGGGAAGATACGGCAGTGTCCTCTACCTCGATGCTTCTTTGCAGTGCATAAGCTTTACCATAAATGGTTTGCACGGGACCCGCAAACCATTGCAGCAGATCAACGATGTGAATGCCTTGATTCATCATGGCTCCGCCGCCGTCGACCGCCCATGTTCCTCTCCAGCCAGCGCTGTCGTAATATTGCTGAGAACGATATATTTTGACATAAGCATCGCATAAGGTGAGTTTGCCCAGCTTGCCTTCTTCCAGCATCTGCTTCACATATTGCGCCGCAGGCGCCATCCGTCTAGGGTATACAGTTGCCAGCTTTACATTTTCCTCTTTGCACACCTGGATCATATGCAGCAGGTCATCCAGCTTGATGGCCAGAGGCTTCTCACAAATAATATGCTTGCCTGCACGAGCAGCAAGCATCGTATGCTCAGGGTGCATGCCGCTTGGCGTACAAATGTTGACAACCTCAATAGCTGAATCTGCAAGCATTTCCTCATAGCTCGCATAGTATTTGGCGCCATACTTGTCGGCAAATGCTTTTCCCTTCTCCTCGTCAACATCGCAGACGGCAGTCAATACTGCTTCGTCTAGCTTGCTAATGCCTTGCGCATGAATATCGGCGATAACGCCGCAGCCCATAATCGCAAAGCTAACTGGCTTAAGCATGCAGCTCACTCTCCTTGGATGATGAATTTGACACATAGGGGACAGCAGCATCGGCGTCCAATACAGCCCTGCTCGCTTTGATCAGCTCCTCATGCGTAAGAAGGGAAGCTTCCCCTTCGATATAGCTAAGGAAATCTGCCGTAATCGTTGCTGGAGGCTGGATCAGCTCTACGCTGCTCCATTCCTCTTCCCCGCTGGCGTACAGCATGATTGGAGTGCTCGATCCCAATAGTGGATCACCGCTAAGACGAAGCTCCGCGAAGCCTTTTGTTCCTGTAACAAAAATACGCCCGTCGCCCCAGGTCCAGCTTTTTGGCGGCGTATGCCAATCCGCGTAAAGCTGCGTAAGCAAACCATCGGCAAGCTCTACTTGCACATTCACCGTATTATAGAAGGTTGGATACTCTGGTAGAACGCTCTTGCCTACCAGTCCTGCCGAGCTCTTAATCTCTTGCCCCGTAAACCAGCGCAGAAGGTCATAATCATGAATTAATAAATCGATTAAAATACCGCCGCACTGCTCTTTGTTAAAAAACCATGCAGGACGGGAAGCGGCGTTAAGCTTATGCGGCTTTCTCATGCCGATATGAACCAGCTCACCAAGCTTTCCTTCGTCGATATATTGCTTCAGCGTATAAATAGCCGGGTGAAATCTCTCCGTTAGCAGCATCCCAACTTTAATCTGGTTTCGCTCAATGATCGCTTTCAGACGCGCCAGTCCCTCTTTATTTACGACAGCCGGTTTGTCGACCATAACCGATTTGCCATACTTCTCACACAGCTCGATTACGTCTATTTTTTCATTATTTATGCTTGCACAGCCTATGACTTCAATGTCTTCCCCCAGCAAAGAGAGCTTGTCATCTACCAACGGAACTTCATATTTCTGTGCAATCCCTGCAGCTAGTGTCCGATCATGCTCCTCGAAAATTCCGGCACAGCTATAGCCCAGCTCATACATTTGTTCAATAAAGATTTCAATATGGTTATGCTGACAGCCAATAATCGCAAACTTTTTCTCTCCCATAACCCTGCTCCTTTATCTCTTTATTTCATTAAACAGAGAAGGCCGCTTCAGCAGCGGTCTTCTATGCTCATCTATCTGTTCACTCTACCCATTATTTCTAGCGAAAATCTTGTCAGCCTCTACGCGGAATTCCTTAACCGCTTCATCGATCGTAGCTTTGCCAAATTGATGCTTCTGGATGACTTTCTCAAACAATGCCGTTACTTCGCCAGCACCCTTTGGACCCGCATCATACCAGGCTGGATTGCTTTGCGATACATGCTCCAGCATCGCAATCATCTTCTTGTCGCGATCCGTAAATTTCGGAGCTAAATATTCACGGACTTTTTTGTTTTCAGGCAGTCCGCGCTCGGTTTCCAAAATATCTGCTGCCTCTTCACTGTTAACTAGAAAATCAATTAGCAATGCGGCTGCTTCTTGCTGCTTGGATTTGGCAGAAGCGCTAAAGAACATCGCCGTTTGCAGCACGCTTCCTGTTTGCACGGCATGCGGATAAGAGATCATGTCAACATTGTCTGTCATAACTGATTGATACGCAGGGAACGCGGCAATCCAAGTAGGTCCCATCATCGCTACTGTTCCTTTTAACAACGCATCCTTATTCGGGTCTGCATTGCTCAGCGGCAGAGCCGAAGCCGTAATGTTGGCTGGAGGAGCGATTCCTTCCTTGCGCGCTGTCTCCCACATGCTCATCCACTCTTTTAGATTGTCATCGTTATAGCCCAGTCGGTTATCTTCCGAGTACAGCTTGTCGCCTTTGGAGAACAAATAGTACATAAAGGCTTCAAGAGAAGAAGAAGAATCGAACAATCCGTATACATTGTCGCCCAGTGCAGCCTTCAGCTCACGCGATATGGCAAACAGCTCTTCCCATGTCGAATCTTTTTCGGGCTTATTGATTTTAGCTTGATCGAACATTTCATTATTAACAAGCAGTACAGAGGCGTTATCGGCAACCGGAATGCCTGTCAGCTTTCCGCCTATTGTGCCTTGATTGCTTAACACGTCTGCATTTAAATCTTCAACCTTTAGAGCACTGCCAACGAAAGGATTGAGATCCGCCAATACTTCCCGTTCAGAATATTCTTTAATATACAAAATACTCATCTGCATCACGTCAGGCGCGTTGCCTGCTGATACCTGTGTGGAAAGCTTCTCCCAATATCCGTCCCAAGAGGAGTATTCAGGAATGACCTTTATGTGCTGATATTTCTCTTCAAACTTTGCAATCGCTTGCAAAGTTCTGTCATGTCTGCCCTGCGATCCCCACCAAGCAAAGCGCAATTCAATTTTTTCTTCTTTTGCCCCTTGCTCCTTATTGCCTGTTCCCCCTTGTGGTGCACTGTTGCCGCCATTACTGCCGCTTTGACCGCATGCTGCTAACAACGACATTAGCAAAGCAGATACTGCTGCGATCATTAAGGATTTCTTGAACCAATTGTTGCTGCTCTTCATGTCATTCACTCCTTATGCAATTATCCTTGCTGTCTTTAATTATAGGAACCGGCATCGTAAACAAAATAATATAAATCTATAAAAAGTATCAAAAATATATAGACGATTAACAATAATCAGATGGATTGCAGCCCATATGCTTTTTAAACTGCTGGCTGAAGTAAGCATTATTTTTATAGCCGACCATAGCCGTAATCTCATAAAGCTTGTACTTCCCGCTCATCATAAGCTCCTTGGCCCGTTCCATTCGAACACGTGTTACGTAGCTGTTGTAATTTTCACCCGTGACATCCTTGAATATTTGGCTTAAATAATTTCTCGTTAAGCTCACTTCGTCTGCGATAACATCCAGCGTAATGTCTTCATCCAGATGCTCTTTCACATATTTTTTCATATAATCTACCGTCTTCCTATGCTTATGATTCACCCGACTAGCCATCGCACTGCACAAAAGAGCCATCGTTTCCTTCAGCCATAATTCCAGGTCCTGAGCATTATTGATACGCTCCAAATCTTGATACCAGCGAACATCCGGGTATATTTCCTCCACAAGCACACCCTGCTGATACAAGCTGATCGTAAGCATTCCCATTAAATCAATGACCACACTTCGAATATAATGCACATTCATCGCCTTTAGGTCATTCAGCGTCTTGAGTAGTTGGGTAATATGGGCTGTAAGCTCATCCGAGTTTCCTTCCAATACAGCTTCCATAAGCGATTGATAATGCTCAATCGGCTTGGATGGGAGCGATGCGGGCAGCTTCCCCATGCTCTGTTCATCGGCGACTAGCCAGGTCTCCTCGACGGAAGCTCTTTCGTTAAGAGCATTTATTGCCTTACGGCAGGAACGCCATGCCAAGGAAACGTCAGCTTCAATCGATCCTAATGAAACCCATACATCAAGCTTTAAGTAGCTTTTTATTGGCGCAATAAACTGCTGTATCGTATATTTCATTCTATTTTTAAATGTCTCCACTCTTAAATGAGCAGGCAGCGCAAAGAGGAGCACGAATTTATCTTTTTGAACATCGGCCAAATAAACACTCGTTTCTTTTGAAACCAGCTCTTCCAAAATATTCGTAATTGCATAGGTATACGTTAATAAATCTTTACTTTTATAATGCGCTTTGCCGATCGGAACAGCGTATTCCAGCACAGCAGCAGCAAAGGCTTGATTGGCAAAATTAAGCCCTAATTGCTTTGTTGCCTTCTCAAAAAATTCCTTCTCGCAAAAATGCGGCTCCAGTATGCCCTTAAGCAGCTGCTTCTTCGTTTCCGGCAAATGGTATTTCACAAGCTCCTTAAGCTCTCGTTCTTCCTGCTCAAGCTGATTGCTTTGCTTAATCTTTTTAATCGTTTCCTGAAGCACCGCTTCAATTTCCGGTACCGTTGCCGGCTTGGACAAATAATCTGCTACCTGCAGCTTTAAAGCAGACTTCGCATACTTAAAATCCTCATACCCGCTTAGAATAATGACCTCTGCCTTGGAGCCCGCTTGTCTTGCTGCTTGCAGCATCGCGATGCCATCCATTCTAGGCATATAAATATCGGTCAATATTAAACCGGGCTGATACTCCTCAATCATCGCAAGCCCTTCCACCCCATCGATCGCGAGGCCTGCAATTTCAACATTTAGCCTCCGCCAGTCAATCGTTTTAGCTAACCCCTGCAGGGTCATTTGATCATCATCTACAATAATAGCCTTAATCTTTGCGCTCATGACCTTCATGCCCCTCTCTCAGCCGTTCCCAATCTAACGGAATAGTTGTCAGCTTCGGAATCGTAATGGTAATCGTCGTTCCTTGATCAAGAACACTTTCTACCTTTACGCCATATGCAGCGCCAAAATATAAATCAATCCGTTCCGAAACATTTCTTACGCCATGATGCTGCTGCTCCCGCACCTTGGCTGTATCCTCCATGCCGTGGCCATTATCCTCAACCATAAAAACAATAGCTTCCGGTAATTCCATCGCACGTATAGCGATAAACCCTTTTCTTCTGGAATGGAAGCCGTGAATAATCGAATTTTCAACAAAGGGCTGCAATATTAATTTAGGTAAATAATAATCGTAAATGGTTTCTGGAATATTAAGCTGGATATGAATTTGATCCTGATATCTTATTTTTTGCAGCTCAACATAGCATGTAATATGCTCAACCTCTTTCCTGATCGGAATAAAGGATTCGCCGCTCGAAAGAGCAATTCTAAGCATTTTGCCAAGCAAAGAAAGCATTCGGCTAATTTCGCCTGCTCCCGCTTCAATCGCATGCCAATTCATCACATCAAGCGTGTTATAAATAAAGTGCGGATTCATCTGCTCCTGCAGCACCTTAATATCCGCTTCTCGCTTTTGCTGATTTTTTCGATTCAGCTGATCGATCAGCTCCTCGATATTAATGGCCATGTTATTGAAATGATTATTCAAATAACCGAATTCATTGTCGTATTCGTTGTCGATGCGCGTATTCAGCCTGCCTGTTTTTAAATGCTTCATCGCATAGACTAGCCCTTTTATAGGATGAACAAACTGTCGCGCCAAAAAATATGCAAACGTTATAGCCAGCAGGACGCAAATTACCGCCACAATAACAATCGTATTTTTAATTTTTTGACTGCCGGCCGTAATGCTTGTCCATGAAATCAAATCTAATGAAACCCATTGTGTTCGCTGCTGCTTGCTCCAAACTAACAGCTGTTTTTCATCGAAATGGTGGATGGCATACTGCTTTTGAAAATTGTCCTGATTCATAATATCAGGCAGCGCTTCAGAAATAGCGGAATACGGCAAAGCATCGCTTTTCACTTGACTGGAATCAACAATAAGCCTTGCATTCGTATCCAGCAAAAATCTTCCGTCATCCGCTGCTTTACTGGACAGCAGCTTGTGCATATACGAAATATTTATATTAAAAACGAGCACGCCAAGCTCCTTGCCCTCCGGCGACAGCACCTTTCGGCTAAAACTGACTACCTCATCCTTGCGCTGCACAAAGCTGCCATTAATAAGCTTATTAGTGCCCAGCCAAATATAATCAGCATGCTGAATCCTATCATACATAGGGGATTGCTCTAAAATCGAGTAAGCAAAAATACCATTTACCCCAGAATAGTAATTGTTCGTACTGCCCTTTGCATACAGCTGAACTGAATGAATCCCTTCCTTAATGTAGCTCTGCCTGCTCAGCAGATCGATTACCTGTTCATTTTTCTCAATTCTGGAGAATGAATTTTCCTCTTCCTGCAAATACTCCACGATCAAGGGATGGCTGGCCACAACTAAGGAATCGTATTCAACAGCCTGCAGCTGAATATCGATTTGCTTGTTAATTTCATCCAGCAATAAAATGCGTGAAGAGATCGTCTTGTCGACGACCTCTTGATTCGTAATCATATAGCTGGTTATTCCAAGCGTTAAGATGAGAATAGCAGAAATAATAATAAAAGAAGTGAAAAGGTTGGCTTGAAGGGAAAACACTTTAATCGGATTTTTCATAACCTTCACCTTCGTCTCGTGGTAGTTAGTCACTTGGTTGTCGGTTAATAGATTAAATGATTTTTCGTCAATTGTACACAATAATAATAGCTACTATCGGAACCAATTAATTACACGTTTGCAGGGTATCCCTTACGGCCGCTGTTGTCTTCACTAAATTTTTATTGAAATGAACAGATATACGGATATTTAGTGCAGACAAAGGCGGACGCTATCGCTCCTTCAGTGGATACCCTGCCTACTCCAATTTGTCCTTATATAGCTTTCTCACAAGCTCTAACGGCAATCGCCTGAAAATCTATTTAATTCCCGTTGTAGCAATCCCTTCCACAAAATATTTTTGCGAGAACATGAATAGAAGAAAGCATGGTAAAATGGACAGCACGCTCATCGCATACATTGGTCCCCAAGTAACAGCTGAGGAGTTATCCAAAAACAGACGAAGCGCTAACGGCACTGTATATTTCGCTGTATCTGTCAAATAAAGCATCTGTGCCAGGAAGTCATCCCATGTCCAAATGAAGCAAAACAACGCTGAAGTAATAATGGCCGGCATACATAGCGGCAGCACAATTCGAAACGCAATGCCGAGCTGTGAGCAGCCATCAATTTTCGCTGATTCGTCCAAATCATTAGGAATGCCGCGCACAAACTGATTAATTAGAAACACATAGAATGGTCCTACTGCCAAAAAGTGAGGAACAATAATCGGCAGCGCAGTGCCGATCCAATCAAAATTTTTAAACAAAATATATTGCGGCACCAAGGTAACCTGAGTTGGAAGCATGAGCGTAATCATAAGAATAGCAAACCAAAAATTTCTAAGCGGAAACTTGATTCGCGCAAAACCGTACGCAACGAGCGCACTCGACAGGACCGTACCGACGACCGATAGGCCTGCTATCAAAAAAGAATTTAAGAAAAATTGTCCGAACGTAAAACCGGGTATAGCGGTCCAGCCGTCCAAAAAGTTTTTCCATTCAAAATGAGAAGGAAATAAACTCGTGCTATTCATTTCCGTATTGGATTTCACCGAGCTGCCAAACAGCCATAAAATAGGATAAATCATCACAATACTGCCTGCGATCAGTACAATATATTTCGTCCACAGCTTTGTATGAGACATTGCGTAGCTCCTCCTTGTTGCTGCTTATTCACATTAGTTTTCATAATGCACCCATTTTTTCGATGTGCCAAAAATAATTATCGTTGCTAATCCAATAATAGCGAGCAAAATCCATGCAAGCGCACTGGCATAGCCCATATCGAAGAAAACAAATGCCTTTTGATACAAATACAAAGCGTATACTAAAGTAGAATCAATCGGCCCGCCCTTTGTAATAACAAAAGCCTGCGTAAACATTTGGAAGCTATTAATCGTTTGCATGACCATATTGAATAAAATAATTGGTGTCAGCATCGGCAGCGTCATTTTGAAAAAAATACGAATCTTAGAGGCACCGTCTACCGCAGCCGCTTCATATAAATCCTTCGGAATTTGTTTTAATCCCGCCAAAAAGATAACCATGGATGAACCAAATTGCCAAATCGACAAAACAATGAGTGTAGATAACGAAGTATTTGGCATATTAATAAAATCCGTTGTAGGTATTCCGAATGTGCCAAGCAGCTTATTAACCAGTCCGTCATAACCGAATAAATTGCGCCAAATCGCTGCAATCGCCACACTGCCCCCTATCAAGGAAGGCAAATAATAGACGGAGCGGAATATCGACATTCCTTTTATCGATTTGTACAAAAGCATCGCCACGCCTAATGCAAACGCCAGCTTCAGAGGTACTGACACTAATACATACACAAAAGTAACCTTTAACGCTTGTGTGAATGTTTGGTCATTCATAAATATTTCCTTATAGTTGCTTAAACCAGAAAACTGAGGACTCTCCAGCAAATGATAATTCGTTAACGAAAAATATAACGATTGTCCCATCGGAATAAGCGTTAGCAGAAACAATCCGATCAGCCAAGGCGATATGAATGCGTATCCCCATAGTCCGTCCATTAACTTATTTCGCTTCGATATTTTCATGGCATTCATCAAAAATCACTCTCCCACTTTGTTGCGCCTTATCTGTGATGTTCTTATTGTATCTAGGGGGGCTTGGGACAAAAATAATACAAATCTATAATATGTAATGCATTTATACAATGAAGTGTCGGTGACCTAACTTGCCGTAATCATGTGTAAAGAACAAATGATGCGTCGCTATTTGTGGTGCGGTCATTAATGACCGTTAGAACCAAAAAGCAGTCTTTTTGTTGCACATGCGGACACTTATGACCATTAGAAGACAATTCCGCCGAATTCTCTAGCTTTTTTCCCGCTAACGGATATTTCTGTCCGCTAGAAAGTGGAGGTTGGCGAAAAATGAGCGCTAACGGTCATTCGTGTCCGCATCTTTAGAATCCATTCGAGCTCAACATCAACAAAAAAGCAACGACCAGAGGTGGTTCCTCTATCGCTGCTTGATTGAGAATATAAAAGTGCTTTTTACAACAATATTCCGTGTGGCAAAAAAGCATGTACACCTTTAACTCCATTCACAATTTGAGTAATTCGCAAGTCGATAATGGAACTTCCCAAAGCCATGGCTTCTACTCGTCTGAGCCCATAAAGCTCTCCTAGCAGCTCCAGCATTTGATCTAAAGCTTGAACTGTAGCTTCATTTAAATCTTCATGAAACCCAAAGGTAATCCAGCCAGTCGGAGTGTTGGCTCTTGGAAGCGAAATAACTGTATCTGGTAAAACTTCAATCGTTACATCCACCAACTCCATTGGACACTCAATTGCTTGGCAGCTTACTTCTCCGTCCCCCTGCGCAGCATGCCCGTCGCCTAGTGCCAAGTAAGCACCATCAACTGATACCGGGAGGTATAAAGTGCTCCCTTTCACTAATTCCTTACAATCTATGTTTCCGCCGCAAAATCTTGGCGGCCAGGTAGAATGCTCTCCACCTACCTCGGGAGGCATACCAATGTTCCCTAGAAAAGGGTTTAATGATACTACAAACTTACGTTCATTAATAATACAAGCTCCCGTCATTGTTTGATTATCAAGTGTCCACTCTAAAATTATTTCTTTATCATTCAACAATAACAATTTTTGATTTTGCCAATTCGGGTATCCTCCCGCTGCTGTAAACCCATAACGCCCCGGCTTAATGTCATTAAAATGAATTTTCAGAGTCATGCCTTTCCTTGCTTCCTCAATAAATATTGGTCCTGCTAAAGGATGTCCTTTCCCTTTTCTGGCGAATGGTTTTATTCTTTCCTCATAACTGCTGCCTTTCCCCCATCCTCCATCAAGCGTTTCTAATCTAAGCGTGTCTCCCGAATGAATTGAAATACATGGTTTAATGTCTGTAGAAAATGAGCCAACTAGAGCTTCTTCACTTAAAGGGATACTATGCATAGCCATGGAAACACCTCATCTTCTTATTTTTCACATCACGTTCTCATACCATTTGTGCATATACAACATAACCCAGCCCTAGATAACTGCTATCTCAGGCTGGGTCATGTGTGTCTGTATCTACCATGATTATACATTGACATTTATAAGGGGCATCATAGTTTTGTGTATAAAAAAGTAATTTTAATAATCTCAATCCAGCTACAGGTGTCCTAATTTCTTCAAGTATTTTTACCGCGGGCATCGATCTTAAGTACTTGCTCCAGCTTGCCGCCGCGGGTTCCAAACAGTTCATCCCGTAAATTTACTACAGTGCAGCAGTGATTCGGTATAAGAGATACGACATCTCCAATCTGAAGCCCGCAGTTGTCTGGTACAGCCAAAATGCCGTGCTCCTCGCTTAGCCGTTCTACCATAATCTCAGGATAATCCGGCAAATAACCGTATCCGCTGCGATGTATGCTAGCATCATTCGTCAGTGTCTTGGAGCCGGCATCCACAATTATATATCCAGGCCTTGGGGTACTAATGACTGTTGTATAAATCCGCATGGCGCATTCTTCTTCTGTAATCAAGCCGGGAAACAACTGCGATCCATCCCCGAACACATAGGCGCCGGGGCGCATTTCAGTAACTCCCGACAACTGACCGGCAAACTTCGAAGTCGGCGTCGATCCAACGCTGATCTCCGGTACATTAACGCCCCTATCCGTAATTATTTTCTGAGTCGCAATTAATCCTTCTGCTTCCTCAAACGCTACTTTTTGCGCACTTTCTGCATCTCGACAGCCATAAGCGTGACCTGCATGCGTCATAAGCCCTGTTACTGCTACACCCGGCAAGGCGCTAATAGCGAGTGCAAGCTCCGCAGAAGCCTGTCCCGGTTCCAATCCGCAACGATTCAACCCGGTGTTGATGTCCAGATACAGTGAGATTTGCATGCCTAACTCTGTGCCGACATCCGATATTCCTCGTGCAGCTTCTAAGCTATCCACACTGACCGTTATATGCACGCCGCGCCTAAGCAGCGCAGCCAATCGCTTCAACTTTCCAGAACCGACAAGAGGAAAAGCAATGAGAATATCATCAATGCCCCCATCGGCCATCACTTCCGCCTCTCCAAGCTTGGCGACCGTAATGCCCTTTGCTCCATAGTCCAGCTGCTTCCTTGCAATCCATACACTTTTATGGGTTTTAATATGAGGCCGCAGCTTTATGCCTGACTTTGCGGCAAGCTCGGCTGTTCGCTTCAGGTTCGCATCCAAAATATCAAGATCGACTACTACCGCCGGAGTATCCATTTGTTCTTGAAACATGTCGTTGCCTCCCTTAATTTTATTTTGTGTTTACAATTTCACCGTCAAGAAAGACACTGCGAATTTGTATATCTTCCGTCACAAAAATAAGATTTGCACGCTTTCCTATTTGCACGCTGCCGACTTCATGATCGATACCAATCACTTTTGCCGGATTCAATGAAGCCATCTTGAATAGATCGACCATGTCTGCTTCTGTATGCTGTTTCATATTAAATACAGCCCGGTCCATCGTAAGCAGACTTCCAGCTAACATATAATCTTCGGCCTGAGAAGGCGAAAACTCATTTTTTTCAATCAGATTAACGTCAACTGAAGAGTCAATTTGTCCAGTACTATCCATCGCATCCGTAATGATGATAACTTTATTTGATCCTTTTGTTTTCAAAATTAGCTTAAGCATTAAAGGACGAACGTGGCGCCCTTCACGATCCGGAATAACCTCTGCATAAATATCGTCGCTTAAGAGCACTGCCTCGTCGACACCTAACTCCCTTGTTCCTGCGTAGCGAGAAGGCGAAGGTGTCACGCCGCTTGCATTCGTGCAATGGCAGCCGATTCGGAGTCCATATTGCACACTATCCAAAATCGTCTCAACAGCAGCCTCTGAATGTCCTACTGAGAATGTAATACCATAGCGTGCCGCTTCCTTCATAAATAGTTGCTGACCCTCGAGCTCAGGAGCTAGCGTCCACACCTTGATTTGCGGACCTGCCAATTTGAGAATTTCCAAATACTCCGACGGGTTAACCGGGCGTATCGGAGAGGTAATTGCTCCATACTTTGGATTTATATAAGGACCCTCCAAGTGAATACCAACTATAAGACTCCCATAATCTCCTTCCTGTGCTTGCAAAACCCTATGTAGCCCATCGAATATCTCCTGTTCCGACTCATTGTACGAGAAAGTTGGCAGAATGGATGTTGTGCCATAGTTCAAATGAAAACGAGCCATAGCTGCAGGATTGCGATACGCCCAGTGTCCTCCCCCGCCATGGCAGTGAATATCGACAAAGCCTGGAGCCACGTATAAGCCCTTGGCATCGATCAGTTCCGCTCCTTCTGGCGTCTGTAACTGCTCCGCCTCGCCGCATGCTATAATGCGTCCATTATCTATCCATACGGTGCCTTGTTCAATCAAGCGATCGGGCATCACAACTTTTGCATTCACTATCACTTTCATACTCACTCTTCCCCCCATGATCATAATCTAGTAAATTAAGATAGTTTTATTAGCTGCCCGCCATCAACAACAATAGAATGTCCTGTCATATAGGCAGCATCCTGTGAGGCAAGGAAAAGCGCTGCAGCCGCTATCTCTTCTGGCAAACCAACCCGGCCTAGAGGAATCGTTTTCAAATAAGCGGAAATGGCTTCCTGATTATCAATGAGCGGTTTTGTTAGCCTCGTTTCAATAAAACCCGGACAAACTCCATTTACCCGGATACCCAGCGGCGCCAATTCCAAAGCCATAGACATAGTTAAAGAATTTATTCCAGCTTTTGAAGCATTGTAATGAACTTGATCTCCCTCAGATGCTATCCCATTCACACTGGAGATATTAATAATCGATCCCCGTCCAGTCTTTGACATCTCCTTAGCGACAGCTTGAGAGGCCAAGAAGGAGCCCTTCAAATTCACATCAATATGAAGATCCCAATCCTCTTCCTCAATTTCTAGGAACGGCGCCGGTTTGCAAACACCGGCACTGTTCACGAGCGTATCAATCGGTCCAAAGGCCGCAATCGCTTCGGAGACCATCCGTTCCACATCCGACTTGCACCGGACATCAGCGTTCACCGCAATAGCTTCCCCACCAGAAGCATGGATAGATTGTACTGTTTCTTCCAAAGCACCATCCTCAATGCCCGCCACTGTCACTCTTGCGCCTTCTTGCGCGAATCTATACGCAATAGCTTGACCAATACCGCTCGAACCGCCTGTTATTAGTGTATGTTGTCCGATTAGTCGCATAAGCTTCCCCTACCTTTAATTAATTGACCTGAAGTTGGTATGATATGGTTCGATTATAAAACCTTGGTTTCAAAATTGCAAAGTATATTATTTGGGGCTAACAAAAAAAGAGAAACCCCTACTTACAAAAAGGAGTTTCTCTTCAGTTAATCCGGTACTTCTATATAATCCGATACTCTCGACTTCAATATTTCAATCAACTCTGTATCCATAAATTTATAATCGTCGGGAATATCCAGACAAATCAATTCCTTATGTTTAATTGCATATGGGAACTTATCCCTCAATCTTCTTACATGTTTCTTTTCCATTACAAATATCACATCCGCCCAGCCGATATGCCCTTCTGTCACTTTAATTCTCGCGGCTTCTTCTGTCCCTGCTGAGCGCACTTCATACCCATTAAATTTATCAAAAATCTTCTCCGCTGTTAAGCTGCGCCATTTATTACGGCTGCAAATAAAAAGTAATTTTATGTTTGTCACCTATTCTTAGCGTTCTCCATTTCCCCACATTCTTTCAACTGCAATTAACTTGTTAGCATCTAATGTTAGCTTATAAATATCGGGCATCGACGTCGATTCCCAAAAAGAATAACCATATCGGTTATCGAAATGGTTCAACATTAATGTCATAATGTCACCATGCGTTCCAATTACTATTTTCCTGCCTTTATTTGATTCAATAATGCTTGTAATAACATTCACCGCTCTTTTCTGAGCTTCCGTACTTGACTCTCCACCGGGAAAAGAAAAATGAAAATCTTTAAACACTTGATGTTTTGCTTCTTTAAATGTCATCGGTGCAAAGTTCCCAATTGCTCTTTCCCTTAAGTCTTCCTTGATATTTATGTTGTTCTGATATTCAAATGCTACTGATTTAATTGTTTCAATTGATCATTCATAAGGGCTGGAGAAAAACTCATCGATTTGTTCATTTTTCAAAATATTTCTTACTACTTGTGCATCTCTAACGCCTTGATCCGATAATCCTCTAGTCCGCTCACTGCCTTCTACAAAGACAGAGTCCGCATGTCTGACAAAATATAAGATGGTTTCCACGACTTCTCTACCACCAATTCGATTCGTTATTATTTGCCGTCAATAATTTCAATAATCTGTTTAATATGTCTTTGCTCATGCAGGTATATTGATTTAACCCATTCCATTAATAACATCTCTTTAAAAACCGGATGAACAAAATGTCTTCTGCTTAGCACTGTGGGATCTTCAAGCGACTTTAATAGTTCATTTAGCTTCGCTCGTGAATGGTTTAGCTTTTCAATGATTTCTTGGCGTTGAATAAATCCGCTAGATGGCCGGGCAATTTCAGGAGCCTCTATCTTTTTACTTCTATCCAGTAAAAAATCCAGTGCTTTATCCCCTACGACAGAATCCTCGTTACTCTTTAAGCCTCTTCTTATTGCTGCAATATATAATTCTTCCGTCTTAATTAAATGCTGATATATTTGATTAATACTCCAGCTATTTGAATCTTTCTGCTTATGTAATTGCTCTTCACTCAGTCCATTAAGAGTTTTTAGCAAATCCTCTCTCGTTTCTTTTAAATTTAGATGAATTTCTTGAAGTTCCATATAAAGCCCCCTCATTTAATATTTTCCCAACCCAAACCCACTTTACTTTCTTGAGTACTCATACAAAATTAGCCCTGAATAACTCACGTTAAACCCGTTTTTAATTTTTTCATATTCACCTGGTTCAATTCCAAAAGAGAAGTCAGACCCTGGTCCGGCTCCTGTTTGACCAAGCTGAATCGCATTACCTTGGAGATCTGTTAGCTGAAGATCATTATATGACCCTCTAGAAGTATACGTTCCGTCATCATTAATTAGCATATTATAAAGAAAACTTCCATTATAAAAGTCTAAGTTATAAGTTGTATGAAAACTAAAATAAATATCATTGCCCCTATTCCACACCTGCTGGAGTAATATATTCGTGTTATGGGTCTCCGCAATCTTAATATTAAGTTCTTGAGGTTCTTCTGTATCAAAAGGAATCCATTCTGGTTTGATCGCAAGATCAATCTTAATATTGTCTTTCTTAGTAATCGTGTAATGATCACGCTTCAATACATTACTTAATATTCTATTATCACTAAAGTATTCATAACTTACATAACCGGCATAAAAGAGTACCAACATTAACAGAGCTATATATAATGGTCTTTTTTTCATAAGGCTTTCCTTTCCAACTACGTATGGCATCAAAAAATCAGAGAGCTTTATTATTTGTATAATTGCTTCAAATAGTATTGTATTCCAGCCCTGTCTACATCAGAAAAGTTTTGAGGATTATTTTCCAATAATTCTTTTAAATCTGTTACCTTGATCCATCTAACTCCTGTTGTATCGTCTCCTGACTCTAGCAATTCACCGTTTGCTTTGCATCTAAAATAATAGCCTACAGAATCTACGGGACCTTTGACAGTTTGATAAGCAGCAAATGGCTTCATACATTCTACTTCAAAGTATCTTCCTTCTGTAACAATTCTTGTATCTTCTCCTTCAATTTCAGAAAGATCTAAACCCGTTTCCTCTTTCACTTCTCTCCTCAATGCTTGTATCAGAGATTCAAATGGTTCTACCTGCCCGCCAGGAAGTTCAATTGTTATTGGCTCGTTCGGTTTTACCCTATTCTGAATGACAATTTCAGCCTCATTATCGATGTACCGTTCAATAATAGCTCTTGCATTAACATAAAACATAGTTATCATCCCCTCTGTTGAAAGGTATCCCGAATCCCGATTCCCGTCTACTTTTCTGCATTTCTAAATCTAATTATGGAAAAATCATTAATCGAAGATTCTAATAATGCATTTCTTAAATGGTGTAGATTGGGCGTAAACCTTAATTCAACTCCGTATGATAGTATTTGATCAATTAAATTGTTTACAGGTTCAACGTTAACAGGCTTTATTATCTCCTCCGAAATATAATAACCTGCGATCTCATCAATTAATTGAAAATGACTTTGTTCAAATGAATATTTGAATAATGTTATCTCCCTTATCCGCTCATACCAAGAGCTTTCAACGGTTATAATTGTTTGTGAAGTTGTATGCCCAAAAAACACTCTTTGATCCTCTTCACTGACCTCTGGGCCCTTGGTAAAAATAATTCTTGGACATTCTCTTGGGAATAAATAATTGACCAAGCGTTTTTCATTTAACGCCCAAACAATAGGAGGCAAATCCGGTCTCGTATCAGATTTTCTTGGAATAAATTGTTCAATATTCGAATTCTCGCTAATATGATAGAGCAAATCATCACCTTCCTAATGCGATCTCACTAATCAAGCCTATTCTTTGCTTAGTATTGTATTAAATTATCCTTCTCTACATCATAACTAACTGCCATGCTTTTAATTATTCCGTCATCCGTTTCATGTTTGGCGGTATTCGAATCATTAATTTCTGCATCGTCAAATATTTCAACCATATAATTTTTCTTTTTAAAAGTACCTGAATTAATTTTTTGAAATCCTTTCGACCTTAAAATTTGTTCAGCCTTTTCAAATGTATCTCCAACTCTAATATTAAATATTTTATTCGATTGATTTGCTGTTTCCATCCTCTTTATTTTAGGGCTTTTATTATGATCAATGTTAACTCCCTTCATTCTATCGTAGGTATCCGAGTATCTTCCCGATAAATAAATATCTGGGTATATAAAATTCAACTCACAGCCAAAACATCCTGGTGTTAAATCTTTGCCCAAGCCGTACAGTTTCTCCACTTCTGATTGCGACATAAAAAGTCTTACTTGATTAAACGCAATATTCTTCATTTCCTTTTCAAAATTATAAGAAGCAAATATCTTCGCAGCCGAAATAATTGTTACTATTAAGAGGGGCAGCATTATTACTAATGTCAAAATTTTATTTTTCATTTATCGCTCTAATATTAAGAACTCGATACTTCTAAAATCTTTTACATACAACATAATCCCATATTGCCCTGTTAATTTTTTCGACATCAACTATCCCTCCGTGCAGTTATTGAAACGAAAAACAAGCTTATAGCTGGTAAAGCTCCTTTCAAAT
>NZ_JBOZWO010000055.1:0-31193 GCF_050864975.1 Paenibacillus sp. GXUN7292
AAGAAGGGCTCTCGCTGGGCCCTTCTTTTGTTGTAGTTTAGGAAATTATGCATTCATTAATGCACATGGTGCAACAGGGACGATGATGGTGTAGTTCTGTATGTTTGGCGTACGGTGCGGCCGTTGAGCTCGATTGGATCCTAATGATGCGGACACTGATGTCCGTTAGCGCTCATTTTTCGCCAACTTCCACTTTCTAGCGGACAGAAATGTCCGTCAGCGAGAAGAAAGCTAGAGAATTCGATGGAGTTTTCTTCTAATGGTCATAAGTGTCCGCATAGGCAACAAAAAGACTGCTTTTTGGTTCTAACGGTCATGGATGACCGCACCGCCATTAGCGACGCATCGTTTTGTTCTAGAAATAGGGACTACACATTTTCTGATGGAAGTTGAAAGTAACCTTTGCTTGAACTCTCGGCTGTCCACGTATTCCACTCTGAAGTCAAAGCTGTACAGTTGAAAAAGGAAAAGCCGGCGGAAGAGTAACCTCGGCTAGCAAGTTAGGTCACCAATAGGTGACTTTGTTCCTTTTACATGAAACCAGCATGGCGAATGGCCGCCATCCTTAGCAGATAGCGGATGTATTAAGTCCGCGATTCTAGATGGAAGATAATCATTCGATTAACCGCGTTCATAGGCAACAGGAAAACAGTCCCCGGCGAAAAGCTCCCCTTCGTTAGGTTTGGCTAGTATGACCGCAATGTTGTCCTCCGAGGCTGTTCCCGACTTGTAGCGGGTATTCTCGGACATAAGGTGAATGGCGAGCGAGCGCCGAGGAGCAGCGGTTACATTCGGGCCGCTTCCATGGAACGTCAAGGCGTGGTGGAAGCTGACCTGTCCTGCCTTCATATTGAGAGGAACGGGCGCGAATGTATGCCCATCGGACTTACGAAGCGCTTCCTCTTGTTTTTGTAAATTCTGTTCGTGAAAATCGCTTACATTGCATAGTCCCCATTTATGGCTACCGGGTACAGCCTGCATACAGCCGTTGTCCAGAGTCACATCGTCAAAAGCGACCCAAGCCGTAATCAACGTCGGCTCTACGGCGCATTGCCAGAAAAAGTAGTCTTGATGCCAGCCTACATTGGCGCTAGCCTGAGAAGCTGGATCGCCCGGCTTATACAACAACTGATCGTGCCAGACGCGCACGCTGTTCGCCGCCAGCAAAGTGGCAGCGATCTCTCCGATTTGGGGATTAGTCGCTAATTGGCGAATCGTATCATCTGCCCAATGGCTGTTATTCGCTTGGCGCAATCCTGGTCCTCCGCTCCAATTCGACCAAGGGGCCCGCCCTGTAGTATATTCGCCGTTGAACACGTTATCCATACTCAACCTTAATTGTTCCAACTGCTCATCGCTAATTAACTTGGGAGAAATCCAATAGCCGTTTTTCTGATAAAACTCAAAATCATCCTTACTGATTAGATTGCTAGTATGCATGATTGCAGCTCCTCTCTAATTGTGTTCAGACAAAGTATAATTGAAAGTGCATACATTGTATGTCACGTCAATGCTCCCTAACTTAACGTTTTTGAACATATTGCTCGGCCTAGTCTGCTTCACGATATTGACGGGGAGATTGACCTGTGCAACGCTTGAAAAACATACTGAATTGATGAATAGAGTGGAAGCCTAAATCCTCCGCGATTTCGGTAATGGGGATGGAGGTTTCACGCAGCCAATACTTTGCTCTATCGCAGCAAAATCGGCGGATATACTCGCCGAGAGATATGCCCATCGCACGTTTAAACTGCCGATCAAGATGAGTTCTGCTCCAATATACTGCTTGTGCCAGTTTATCAACATTCAGACGCAAGCCGGCTTGTTGGTGGATCAGATCCATAACTAAGCGTATTTCTGGTGTAAGCGGCAAGGTGTTGTTTTCATATGCGACATGCCGCTTGAATTGTCTGAGAGTGGTGATCAGAAACTGGTTGAACAGACTCGTGACCATGTAATCATTCCAGCTTTCTGCAGATTGAACCTCATCGAGCATCGCGTTGAATAGCTGTCTGGCTACGCATTCTTGCGAGGATTTGATCGTATGCTCAGTCAGCGAATAAAATTCGGTCTCCAGATGGTGCATATGCGTCAACGTGAATCCAAGATAGTAGAGAGTATAAGGGCGACCGCCGCTTGCAGCCCCTTGATGAATATCTCCGGGTTTCGCTAGAAACAAAGCGCCTTCCTCCACCGGATAGAACTTGTCGCCTGCAGTAAACCAGCCCTGCCCCTGGCTGATATAGCAAATTTCAAAGTGATTGTGATAGTGGGCAGGCACATACCAAGTTTCGTTCCGGTTGACGCCGATATAGGCTAGGCTGTTCAATTGTTGATGGAAAGGCAGGTGGAAGCAAATCTCCTGATCGTTGCTGGCAATTCTGGAGAGGGTCGGTGTTTCGAACCTCGCAATCACTTGCTGACTGTTATCTTTCACGCAAATCCCCCCATATTTAGGCGTATGTTGTCGCTATTCAGTGTCGACAATTAATGATATGATAACTCATAGGACGAAGTTTGTCCCTCTTAATGAAAGTGCTTACTTGTATGTAAGATCCTGCAAACAAGGAGGAATTTCACTTGAAGCTGATCAGAGTTGAAGAGGACATGTTATCTCGAAAGAACGTGCACACGTTTATGTCGACTTCTGAAATGCAAGAGCAGTTGTCCTTGAAATTGTATAAAATTAATGAAACTTACGAAGCCTATCGACTTGACCATACGCATGACTATTTTCAGATCTGGTATGTCAATAAAGGCGAGTTTATGCATTCAATCGACCGCCACAAGTACAGAATGGTCAGAGGCAACCTGTTCGTTATTCCCCCGTTTGCCGTTCACCGTGTGGATCTGATTCCCGGCAAAGAGTTCGAGATCTACGGTTGCGAATTTCTTCCGCAATTTATTAATGATCGTTTCGACCAATTGCCGTTTAACAAGGACGTTTTCGATTTTGCCTATCTGGAGCATTTTCTCGTCGATGACGATGAGATTACACCGAAAATCGCTCTCGCCGGGCAGATTGATATCGATGTAAAGCAGTTACTCGAAGAGATGTTCAACGAATATCAGACTAGAAGGGCTTATTTCGAATTGGCCCTAAAAGGGAGCTTGCTGAAGCTGCTATCGATTATTATGCGTGAATATGCGTTGGGCGCTAATCAGGAATTAAACAATAAGCTTGATAAATATCGCCATGCAATCACCTCGGTGCTTGATGAACTCAAGAAGCGTTATCACGAGGATATCACGCTTGAGGAGATCTGCAAGAAGGCGCTGCTTTCAAAAACTTATTTTTACATTTTGTTCAAGCACTTTGTGGGCAAAACGTTCAATGAGTACATCATAGAGCTGCGTGTTCAGAAAGCGATGTCTCTGCTGCAGTCGAATTTGTCGGTCACGGACGTCTGTTTTTCCGTCGGATTTAATAGCGTATCTTATTTTTCGCGTGTGTTCAAAAAGATAACAGGCGTTTCTCCGTCCAACTATAAGAAAAACGCATTGATGTGAGGGGAGGGGGCGAGAATGAGAGCATAAAACATCCGCCGCCTGCCCCGCTGCTTATTCCAAAATAAAACCTTTAAAATCCACCCGTTGCAATGCTCCTGTGAAAACCTCCTGTCTATAAAGACCCAGCACCACATAGGCTGCTGTTCCGCCAAAATCCTATTCCAAGATCATTGGGCGAAGTGATGTCTCTCGCTTAACGTGTTTTCCGTCCAATCCGTCGTATTGGCGCCATCCACCGTACTGTCACCGAAAAAAGCGACCGGAAATTTACTCCCCTGCAGCCATACCGCCCAAGCATCATTTAATGTGTAAATTGTTCGCGGTATCAATGCTTCGGTATCATGCATAGTCCCACTCCCCAATCATTTATTGTCCATACATGCAGAATAGCACAACGACTAGTATCGCGGCAGTGAATAATAAGTTTGAAGAAATGTGCAAGTCGGGTGGAATCGGAGTAAAGCATTTGCAGCGGAGAACCGATATAATGACGTCATTAACTTCTGAGAGCTCTGCTGATACAGAAGTTGAAACTACTAGGAAAAGGGGAATGATATGTGCGCAAGTCAAAACTTTTTCTCATTTTATTGTTAACGCTTACATTAGTTTGGATTACGGCATTCAGCAAATCGAACACGCCAACAAATGCAGCCAGCCCGAGCGGTTCAGACATTTTCGACGACCCGAATTTTGTTCAGCCCGATTACCCGATCGACGACTACCTTAAAGCCGTCGTTAAAAGGGACGGCGAAAGGAAGATGATCTCAAAGGGTGCGGCGTACAGCTCCGACTTCCTGTCCAGCGAGCATTATCCCGATAACGAAGGCAAGGAATTAACCGACGGTCAGCGCGGTCAGCTTAATTTTATGGACCCCGAATGGACCGGCTTTGAGCTTAAGGGAGAGTCGGGACTGACATTAACGCTTGATTTGGGCGAAATGACAGACGGCATATCCGATATCGAGCTGTCCGTCCTCAGCTGGGCTAGTATCGGGGCGACGGCTCCCGATTCGGTCAAGTTTTCTTTCTCAAACGATGGAGAGAACTTTATTGACCTAGGAACCACCTATATGTCGGGAAATAACATCGGAGTATACGATGAGCTGTTCACCCTCAGGTTAGGCAAGTCAGTTTCGGCAAGGTATATAAGGGCAATATTGCCGGCAGGAAGCTGGTGGTTATTTATGGATGAATTTGCAGTCAACACATACGAAGAAAAGGTTCAGACCGAAATACCCGTATACGGTGATTTAGGCAAGCTGCTTTATACCTCGGAACCGATCGCCAAGGTTGAGAATGAAACTTTTTGGGACTCTTCCGAAAACGACTACGAAAACGAGATCAACCTCGTAAAGGGACTTATCCAAAAAGTTTATGTCCCTCTCCCGCTGACCGACAGGTATTATACATCGTACAAAAACAGTACCGCCGATAGTCCTTTTTTGACCGACGGTATTAAGGACAGCAGTATATGGTCGGACAAATACTATAAATCCGTTCACGGCATCGAGCGCAATATCGTTTTTGACCTTACGAAAACTTCCGTTGTTTCTGGCGTAAACATCGGCATCGCGCAAAACGGCGCGTCAGGCATTTATCCTCCCCGCCTCGTAGAGGTTTGGCTTTCCGACAACGGAGTTGAATGGGAAAAGGTCTACCATCACGGAGCCGTAACCGGTCCAGACAATTCGAGATTCGACTTCAGGATCGACCTTGATAAAAAGTATAAAGCAAGGTTTATCAATATAAAATTGGGTATTTCCACCTTTGTGTACCTTGACGAGATCGAGGTTTTCGGCACGAAAAAGGTCGGCGGCGACGCGGTCGCTTTGAGACCAACAGGAAGCTTTGAAACAGAATTCAAAGGAGATTATGTCCGCCCCAACGAGGAAATATACTCCGGCGCGCAGCATGTGTTGCTCGCCCCGTTTATGAAGGATGCCTCAAAGCCCTCCGAAGGGATAACAGCCGAGCAATGGCTGCCTTATATCGCGTACCTCGACAAATCCGGCGCTGTTAAAGACACGATGTTTGACTCTGTCCTGATGGGCGAGTACAACACAACCTTCGGCAGTCAAAGGGATGCGGCGTCGCTGCGGAACTATATCGAAAACCTTTTTTCAGAAGGATATAATCTCGACGCTCTCGACAGTGTCGCGGAAGATGTCAAAAAGGCGTTAGGGCTTAAAGAGCTTAAAATCCCCGTAACGCTCAGCCTGCCGAGCCTGAACAGGAACTTTGTCAGCGGCGACTATAACGGCGACGGCGTTGTGGAGAATTTGTCTACGCTCGAGGGACTGAAAGCAGTCGCGGACTGGTTTATGAGCGAGGTCGAAAAGAGCTTCGGCGACGCCGAGTATAAAAACCTTGAATTCCACGGGTATTATTGGATGCATGAAGCCGTCGAATACCAGATGCCCTTTGAAACAGATCTTATCAGATATATTTCCGACAAAAGTCAGGAAAAGGGTTATCTGCTGTCCTGGATACCGTGGAACAACGCGAGCGGTTACCAAGAATGGGATAAGCTTGGTTTCGGCGTGACCTCGATGCAGCCGAACTACGCTTGGTATGACCATTCTAAAGAAGTCATAGAAGAAATCGCGATGGAAGCGAAGCTGCTCGGAATGAGCGTCGAGATTGAGATCCATCCGTCCGCGCCTTTTTCCAAACACTATTTCGATAATTATGCCGAATACCTCAGGGGCGGTATAGATTACGGATATATGGACGCGATCAACTTCTATTATCAGGGCGGAATGCCCGGCGAGTATTATGTCTCGTATTCGGATGGCAGCCTTTACGGTAGGGCTATTTACGATTATACCTACAGGTATATCAAGGGTACGCTGATCGCCGAAAAGCTGACCGACAGCGACCGTACGGTAAATCTGTTCGCGGGCAAGAGTTATAACGGCAAGCTTAACGAAGCTGAAGCCGAGCATGTCTTTTATGAGCTTGGGGTATCCCCGACTTACGGAAGTGTCAAGCTCAGCCCGAACGGTGATTTTACTTATATACCGATGGACGGTTTTGAAGGCAACGACTCGTTTACCTACACCTGCTACAACGGCTTTTCGGAGCAAAAGGATGTGAACGTAACGATCAAGGTCAGAAAAGAACTCGTCGAAAGCAGCGATGCTGATCTGAAGCAGCTGAGCGTCGACGGCAAACCGATATTGGGCTTTGACCCGGCTGTCACGAGCTACACGGTCCATGTGCCGTATGCGAAGACATCGGTATCGATTGCAGCAGACGCGCACGATACGAAAGCAAAAGTGGCTATTGCAGGCGGCCACAATCTGGCGGTCGGCGCCAACGCCGTCACGGTCACCGTCACTGCGCAGGATAGCTCGACGAAAACGTATACGATCAACGTAATCCGGCAAGCGGCTGTGCTTGTCACTGCCGTTGACAATGGCAATAAGCAGACAACGGTACGCTTCCCTATCAAATCCGCCAACGGCAAGGGGTACTCGGTATATCTCTCCGAAAGCGGAGTCAACGGCAGCTTCAAGCGGTACGATAATGTCAACTACAACGCCAAGGGTGTGAACATCAAGAAGCTGACAAATGGCAATACCTATTATGTGTATATCACGTATGAGGAAAACGACATGGTAACGATGCAGAGTGCGGTGATCGAGCTCAAGCCCCAATGAGCGCATCAACCGCACAAAATGGAAGAGCAGTAAAATGAACATGCCAAAGGAGAATCTACGATCTATGCCGAAACGTCCAAAACCAATCGATGCCATCCACCTTGACTCGAACATGTCTATTAAGAAAACGGATAGCGGATCGCTGCAATGGTTGTCACCGCTCGAAAGCCCATTTCACATAGCGGGTTTTCCATGGTTCGCACAGGAGAAAAAATATCGTCGTATGCCGTCATCTCCAGCATTGCAAATGCCCGCGCCCGTTGACTATCTCGCGAATTGTACGGCGGGAGGGCAAATTCGGTTCCGCACGAATTCATCAAGATTGTCGCTAAAGGTGAAGCTATACGGACCTAGCGATATGTATCATATGCCGGCAACGGGACAAAGCGGGTTTGATTGCTATTTGGGAGAACCTGGGGAGCAGTATTATATCAGTACGGCACGCTTTGACCAAAATTGTTCTGAATATGAGGTTGAACTGTACAATTGGAACAGCAAACGGGAAGTTTGCGTAACATTGAATTTTCCGCTGTACCAAGGCGTGGAGGAAGTATGGGTCGGGGTTGACGAGGACGCGGAAATCGGCACCGCTCCAAGCTACGCCAACGATAGGCCAATCGTCATCTACGGCACGTCGATCACGCAAGGCGGATGCGCAACGCGCCCCGGGATGGCGTATCCGAACATTCTGAGCCGCTTGATCCCGCAGGAATTTATTAACCTCGGTTTTTCCGGAAGCGGCAGGGGCGAGCCGGAAGTTGCCCGGACGATTGCCGAAATTCCGAACCCGTCCATGTTTATATTGGATTATGAAGCAAATTCGGAAACGATAGAGGAAATTTCGACGACACTGCCGCAATTTATTCATATTTATCGCGAGCGCCATCCCGACGTGCCGATTGTGGTCGTTTCCAAAATACAATTTGCGGGGGAGCGTTATTACGATGAAATGGTGAACTTGCACGAAGGGAGAAAAAGGGTCCAGGAAGAAACAGTCATGTGTAGGCGCAAGGATGGGGATGTCAATCTCCACTTTGTTGACGGATCGAATCTGCTCGGCGAAGCTGCAGAAGAATGCACCGTTGACGGCGTGCACCCGACTGACCTAGGCTTCTGGCGCATGGCTAAGTCGCTTGAGCCCGTAATCAGTAAACTATTAGCCTCTTCAAGGGGCTAACTGAAATCCCGTTCGTTCAAGAGGTAAATGATAGAAACGGATGATCGTGCGTGAAAAAAACGGAAAAGCGATTATACAACGATTGTTCACTATGATGAGAAGCGATGAATTAAAAAAAAGCGCGAAGAAAAAAATAACCATCTTATATGATGGTTATTTTTTTTACTAGAAAGTTTGAAGAAATGTGCAAGTCGGGTGGAATAGGAGTAAAGCATTTACAGCAGCGAATCGCTATAATAACGTCATCAGCTTCTGATAGTTTGCTGATATGGAAGTTGAAACTATAATAGGAAAAGGGGAATGGCAGGTGTATAAGTCAAAGTTTATTTTGGTATTAATGATTGCGCTTTCATTGGTTTGGGTCACGGCGTGCAGCAAAACGAATGGACCGGTAAATTCGGAAAGTCCAAGCGGTACTGCGCAGCAGAGTACGTCGAGCCCAGAAACAACGCCGAGCGATGAGCCTAAAGAGCCTGAAATCAATATGAATGGTGAAAAATTGACGATTCTGACTTTGGCGGCACCGCCGCAAGAAGATACGCCGATAGGCGCAATGCAGTTGAAACGATGGAAGGAAGTCGAGAAGAAATACAAGGTCAAAATTGACTGGGTTCAAGTGCCTTGGGGCGAAGCGATCAACATGGTAACGAATGCGGCTTTATCGGGGGACGCTGTCGCTGATTTTGTAATGATCGATTATTATCAAGCGATTCCGGCAATTAAGCAAGGCCTGTTTATGCCGTTGGATGACTTTTTTGATTTTAATGATCCCAAATGGCCGAAGAAGATGAAGGACTGGAGCTATTTTGACGGGCACTATTACAATGTCGTAGACAATTACTTTAATTCTTCCGGATTGTTCTACAATAAAACGATGTTACAGCGCGAAGGACTGCCGGATCCGCATGATCTGGTGGAAAAAGGCGAATGGACCTGGGAGACTTTCCTGAATCTGGCGAAGCAGGTTACGAAGGATACAAACAGCGACGGTGTGACTGACCAATGGGCGATTACAAGCTCGCTTGGACCGATGCTGAGAACTATTGTTTATTCTAATGGCGGGTCATTTATTCAAGAGAAAGATGGAAAATATGTATTTGCGCATGACGATGCGAAGACGATGGAAGCGATTCAGTTTTTCAGCGACCTCTTCAATACACATAAAGTAGCAGCACCGCCGCAGGGCGATCCCTTCGATTATGTCTACTATGCGGATGCGCAAACTCGGTTCAATACCGGCAAATCAGCATTTGTTGTTGGGGACATATGGGAAGGCTCGACGCGAGCGGACATGACTGATGAACAGGGCTTTATTTACTTCCCGAAAGGGCCGCAAAGAACCGACTCCTGGCAAGGCAGCATTACTAACTATGGCGGCTTCTATATGCCCGCAAGTGTCCAACGTGCGAAGGAGAAAGCGAAGATATGGGAAGAGATGCAGCTCTGGGATCAAGTTGCCTCCTCGAATCGGGCAGCGGCAGAAAACCAGTTGCTTGCGGATGAGAAAGATATCGAGGTTATGCTGGATTCCTTGAATCATACAGAAGTTGTATATGCGATGACAGGCACGGAACATGACATTTTTTGGAACATTGCTAACCCGATCGTAACCGGTGGCGACAGTCCCGAAACGGCAATTGAAAAAATCAGGCAGACAACGCAGGATGCAATTGACCAAGTCTATAATACGGCTCCTTAATTGATTGGCAAGCAATGAATAACGGGGTGAGACCGTTTTATAGGGGCGGCGTTTACCCCGATGGGGGTGTATGGTGTGCGAAACTCGTATTTTCACAAGATGGGTTTTATACGGATGACGAAGGGGCTTATTATCGGTCTGCTAATCATGGTAGTTTTGAGCCCGTCCAGCTCGACAGCCTCGAACGGAATCGCGAGCAGCGTCTGCGGGGGCAACTCGGCTCCGTCAACATCTGCGCCGATTAACTTGGCTTTGCACAAGTCGTATACAATTGCAACGACAGCGCCGGATGAAGCGTTCGCTTCCAGTGATGCGAACTATCCGGATGGCGGAAAACTGACAGATGGGGTGTTCGGTTCCGATCAAGGCTGGTGGAGCGCTGGGTGGTTGGGATGGGCGAGACAAGACACACGGCAAATCGTCATCGATTTGGAATCGGTAAGCACTGTAAACAGCATCCGTATGCGGTTCTTTCAGGAACGCCAATCGGCAGTGCTTTTCCCAAGCCAGGTGAAATTTGAACTATCTACTGATCGCGTAAATTGGTTCGTGCTGGGCAATGCGTCGGCAGGTATACCGAATGATCAGGAAGGAACTTTGACGGAATGGATTACCTTGCATGATCTGAATCATGCTGGCCGCTATATTCGAGTAACGGTCCCGGTGAGAAAGTGGGTGTTTGCTGACGAGATCGAAGTTAGTGGACATATCGGGAAAGTGAATAATGCGGTGCAGCCGATCGGCAGCCCGGATAATGCGCTGAATAAAGGTTATCTGGACTCAGATACGCGCCAGATTTTGATTTATACCGGCTATAATCCAGCTAACCCTGATTTTGTGAATTGGACGGCGGAACACTTCAAGCCGTACGCTGGTTACGTGGATGTCAATGGCACGATTCAGGATACGATGTTCAACAGCTTTTTATTCCTGCCGTTTGAAGCGGCGGCGCCTTCCGGCAATCGTTATGACGGTGCGGGAGGCACAACGCGTGCAGATTGGCAATATTTTCTCGATCGACTATTTGCTGCCGGAAAGCAAATCGATGCGTTGAATGATGCGGTTGGCGAAGTTAGAACGGCTTTAGGCAACACCCTATTCACACCGACAGTCTATATTTCCATCCCTTATCCGGCGGAAGCGTCGACCGGTTGGGGGGATATCAACCAGGATGGTGTGGTTGATGAGTTAGACGGCTTCAAACCCGGCACGAATGTGGATGAAGTGACGGCGTTGAACAATCGGGCCGCCGCGATACAGTGGTACGTGGATGAAGTAGAAAGCCGGTTTGCCGCCGGATTGTATTCGAATTTAAAGCTGGAAGGCTTCTACTGGTTGTCCGAGGCAATTGATTATGAGTTTGGACCGAATGAAATGTCGCTACTCCAGCAGGTTTCCGATTTGCTTCATAATCAGAATTACAAGTTTGAATGGATTCCGTACTATCAGGCGAGCGGATTTCAGGACTGGGAGCAGGCTGGCTTTGACGCAGCGCTGATGCAGCCCAATCATATGTTTGACCAAACTTCTTATTCCCGGATTACAGGTACGGCAAACCTAGCCAAGCGTTTTGGAATGGGAATTGAAATCGAGATGGATGCGACGATGCATCTTCAGGGCGAGCGCGACAGGTATTATGACTATTTGGATGGCGGCGTCGAGTACGGCTATATGAACGGCGCATACCTGGCATGGTACGACTGGGTCAAGCATTTGCATACGTTATCCGGATCAATCTACGGAGATATTCGCGAGGTGTACGATGAGACATATCGCTTTATTAAAGGAACCTATGTTGCACGAGCCTGTCGAGTCAACTAACCTGGCGCTGCATAAGACGTACAAGATTTCCGTTCCGCCGGAGTCTGATTACCCAGATTTGGGTGGTGAACTGACAGATGGCATTTACGGTACGACGGATTTTATGGAAGCAAGCTGGCAAGGACATAGCGGCAAGGTTGATCGCAAAGTGATTATTGATCTTGAGACGCCGAGTACGATTGCCGCAATCAAGGCCAATTTCCTGGAAGATATCGGATCTTCGATCTTCGCGCCGGATATGCTGGGCATCTCCGTATCGATTGATGGTGAGAACTGGTCCGAAGTAGCCGTACTAGACAGACTGCCTGCCTGTGGATCGGAGGCAAAATTGGTGTCATTTCATTGGTCGGCTGCCGAGCACGGCGTTCCAGATGGAGCACCTGTGGGATCGACGATCTATGCCCGCTACGTCAAAATTCATGCGATCGTCAATGTATGGCTGTTTATGGATGAGATCGAAGTATGGGGCGTTGCGGGCAAACAGGCAGGAGCGGTAGAACTCATGCCAGGAAAAGATCAGGGCCCGGAAACCGATTATTTGAGGGCAGGCGAAGCGACCGGCGGAATTCGCGATCTGATGCTGTTTTACAACGGACAATATCCGAATGACGCTGGCAACTGGAGCGCTGCACAGTTTTTGCCCTATGTAGCCTACGTGGATCAGCAAGGCGCAGTGCAGGAATGGCTGTTCGACGGGGGAGTGTTCCTGGCGCTTTATTCGGACAAGATGCGCAGTTTCATGGAGGATCCCGGCGCGGAGCCATCCAGAATGGAGGACTGGCAATGGTATCTTAATAAAACGTTCTATGAACAGTCTGGCGACGCTGCCCAATTGAATGAGGCAGTGAAGCAAGCTAAAGCGGCTATCGGCGAACATGGCTATAAGATGAAAGTTGTATTTATGATTCCGTTCCCATCTAGTCAGCAGATGGAATTCGGCGATGTTGACGGAGATGGTGTGTCTGAAAATTTCTGCGATCCGCAGTCAGGACAGGCGGCACGCGAAAGAGCGATTCAATGGTATATTAGCGAACTTAATGCGAAGTGGGAGCAAGCGCAATACGCTCATCTGGAACTGGTCGGGTTTTACTGGCTCCAAGAAGCGGCTAATCCGGACGATCTGGCGCTTCTCGACTTTACGTCGAACCTTACTCGTAGTCAGGGAGCCAAATTGTTCTGGATTCCCTATTTCAATGCAGCTTCGTACTACAAGTGGAACAAGCTTGGAATTGACGCGATGGCGTATCAACCGAATCATTATTTTAACGCAGGTACAACTGCGGATCGGATCGAAGAAGCCGCGCGCATGGCTAAGCTGGCAGGCTCCGGCATCGAGATTGAACTTGATGAACGCGCGTTTCAACAGCCGGCCTTGCGGCAAAAGTACATCGACTATTTGCAGGGCACAATTGCAGCAGGCATAACGCCCGATGTATTCAAAGCCTACTATCAAGGCGTCCGGACGTTCTATCAGGCGGCTTATGATGCTGATCCTCGCAATCGACAGTTGTACGACTGGATTTACGATTATGTGAGAGGCCATCTGATCTGAATCGTACAAGCCGAAGTGGGAATTCACTCCACAGTTCCCATTTCGGACTTTCAACATTTACGACAAGGAATGAGGGTTAAACGTGAAATGGATAACCAGAAGAAAGCGGATTCTGATTGCCTCATTACTCCTGTTAGGGCTATGTCTGGTAATCCTGATTACTGCATCTGCGGGAGACGCCTCGAAGCAACCGCACTTGCTGGAACCGGCTAAAACAAAATGGATGATGACCGAAACGCCGACTTTATCGCAATTGCCAGTCAATCCAAGTTATGAAGAATATATGCGGTATTACGCAGGCAAACCGCGGGCAACCGCTGAACATACGATACGTGCCAGTCAGTTTTCGGCAGCGGATGACAGTGAAATCAAGGTCTGGCAAGCCGGCTATCAGGGGGATGAGACGGCAATCTGGACTGGAGATAGCGGAACGGTTCATTGGGATGTGTACGTTCCCGAGGAAGGCTTATATCAGATCGGCATACGTTATTTTCCCGTGGAAGGAAACAACTCGCCGATCGAACGTGAATTGCTGATTGACGGAAGCGCCCCCTTTATAGAGGCTTCCAGATTAGTGTTCTCAAGAGTATGGCGCAGCGAACATGTTCAGGCGGAGAGAAATGCCAGAGGAGACGATTTGCGTCCCCGTCAAGTCGAAGAGCCGATCTGGCAGGACGTTGTATTGCGGGATACGGAAGGCTACTATAAGGAGCCATTTTCATTTTATTTGGCAGCAGGGAGCCACCGATTGTCTTTCAATGCGCTGCGCGAGCCGATGGTCATCGACTCGATCAGATTGTTCCGGCAAGAGGAAACGCTATCCTATGCGGAAGTGTTTGAATCTTACCCCGAACTGGATGCGGGAGCGAAAGGCATAATGTTGAAAATACAGGGCGAGGATGCTGCGTTGAAATCAAATCCTTCCTTGTATCCGATCAATGATCGTTCCAGCCCGGCGACCGAGCCGTATGACGTATCCAGAATTCGTATGAATACAATCGGCGGAGTGAATTGGAAGGTGGCCGGACAATGGATAGAGTGGGAGATTGACGTTCCGAAAGACGGGTTCTATCATTTGGGCGCACGATACAGACAGAACGCGAATCGCGGCACTCATGTTGTAAGAAAGCTTTATATTGACGGCAAAGTACCGTTTAAAGAAGTGGAGGAAATTCCGTTCTCCTATGGTGGCGCATGGCAAATCGGTATGCCGGGCGAGGCGGGAGAGCCGTATCAGTTTTATTTGACCGAAGGCAAGCACACGATCCGGCTTGAACTTACCTTGGGTGAGGTGTCCGATGTTATTCGGCTTGTACGCGGAAGTATTCAACAGTTGAATGCTCAGTACTTGAAAATTGTTATGCTGACCTCGACGGTCCCGGATCCATTTCGCGATTATGAGCTGGAACGAAAAATTCCCGATCTGGTAAGCACTCTGATGGAGCAAAGCGAATTGCTTGATGCGGCGGCTGCTCGTATGAATGAAATCGTCGGAGAAACAAGCGGCAGTACGGCGATATTGCGTACAACCTCTTATCGATTAGCCGACATGGCGAGCCGTACGGAGACGATGACGTCCAGGCTCAAGCAATTCAAAGACAATATAAGCGCGCTTGGAACGTGGTTGTTAACGATCCATGAGCAGCCGCTGGAAATCGATTATTTGTTTTTGAAAACGCCGGATATGCCTATTCCCTCTGATCGCGTGAATTGGACGACGCAGGCTCGGCATGAGCTTATGTCATTTGTACGCTCCTTTACGGAAGATTACAATTATACGCCCGACATTGATCGGATCGGAGAGGAAATTACTGTCTGGATATCTTCCGGTCGCGACCAAGCGCAATTGCTGCGTTCGATGATTGACAATTCCTTTACGCCGCAGACAGGCATTCATGTGAACTTGCAGCTTGTCCATGAAGCTGTCGTACTGCCCGCCACGCTTGCCGGGAAAGGGCCGGATATTGCGCTTGCGCAATCGGATGTCATCAACTTTGCGATTCGCGGCGCGCTTCAGGACCTTACGGTATTTGCGGACTTTGAAGATGTACGGAGTCGGTTTTTCAACAGTGCTTTTGCCGGATTTACTTTTCAGGAAGGCATATTTGCCGTGCCGGAGACGCAGACTTATCCGATGCTGTTTTACCGCCAAGATATTTTGAATGAACTTGGATTGGAAGTGCCGCAAACGTGGACGGATATGTATAGCATTATCCCAGAATTGCAAAAACGCAATATGGAGCTTGCTTTGCCCCATACGACTGTTTTTGAAGGGATGCTCTATCAGAGCGGCGGTCAGTTTTACCAGGCAGACGGCATTGCCACCGATATCGATTCGTCCGTCGGCATAGAAACATTCCGTCGTTGGACAGAATTGTACACCAATTACAAGCTTCCGCTTGAGTTTGATTTTATTAACCGCTTCCGCACCGGGGAGATGCCGCTCGGTATTGCCGATTACACGACCTACAATTTTTTGACCGTTTTTGCGCCTGAGATTAGAGGGCAATGGAGCTTTGCGCCACTGCCAGGCAAAGAGCAGGCAGACGGCACGATTCGTCGCGAGGCGCTAAGCTCCGCAACAGGTACGATTATGTTCAGCAGAACTGAGAATAAGGAAGCGGCATGGACGTTCATGAAATGGTGGACGGACACGGAAGCGCAGCTCATGTTCGGAAGGGAAATGGAAGCCATTCTTGGGGAGTCGGCTCGTTATGCGGCAGCGGGAATTGAGACGATCCGACGGTTGCCTTGGTCAGCCAAGGAACTTGAAAAACTTATGACACAGATGAATGATGTGATTGGCAGACCTGCCGTTCCAGGCGGGTACTCCTTTGATCGGCATCTCAACAATGCCTTTTATGAAGTGTACAATACCGGCAGTGATCCACGCGAGACGATTGAAAATTATGCGCGGACCATTAATCAAGAGATTACGATAAAGCGGCAAGAGTTCAATCTGGAAACGATGCAGCAGTGAGAGGTGAGGCTTGGATGAATAGGTTGAAAAAAGCAGTCGTGCGAAACAAATCGCTATATCTGATGCTGCTGCCATACTACTTGATTTTCTTTACGTTTACTGTGTTGCCGGTGTGCTTGTCGCTATTGATCAGCTTCACTGATTTCAACATGTTGGAATTTCCGCAGTGGGTCGGCTGGCGCAATTATGCCCAATTATTTGTCCGCGATGATGTATTTTTGATTGCACTCAAAAATACGCTGCTCTTCGCGGCAATTACCGGGCCGGTCAGCTATATTGCCTGTTTTGTGCTAGCCTGGATTATTAATGAATTTCCTCCAAAGATGAGAGCTGTGGCGACTCTAGTGTTCTACGCGCCGGCGTTGTCCGGGAATGCCCTAATCGTCTGGACGCTACTCTTTGCAGGCGATTCCTATGGCTATATTAATGCCTTTCTGATGAAATGGCATCTTATTCTGGAACCGGTCTTGTGGCTGAAGGATCCGCGTTATATGTTGACGGTCATTATCATCGTGCAGCTCTGGCTTAGTATAGGCACAAGCTTCCTGGCATTTATCGCAGGTTTTCAAGGTTTGGACAGAACGTTGTTCGAGGCCGGCGCGATGGATGGTATCCGCAATCGCTGGCAGGAGCTATGGTATATAACGCTCCCGTCAATGAGACCGATGTTGTTGTTCGGGGCAGTTATTCAGATTACCGCTTCATTCGCCGTAGCTGAAGTATCGACAGCGCTAGTCGGTTTTCCGAGCGTGCAGTACGCGGGTCATACGATCGTGACCCATCTGATGGATTATGGTTCGATTCGCTTCGAGATGGGGTATTCATCGGCGATTGCTACAGTGCTTTTCGCGATGATGCTTGGTTCGAACTTGATTGTACGTCGGTTACTTGCAAAGGTGGGTGATTAGCATGCCGCGTATCCGCCTGTTTCCTAAGCGTATTAATCGTTCATTGGGCGGCGATCTGCTTTTGTTCGCGCTGCTCGCATCCGTTGGCTGTTTCATGGTGCTGCCATTGATCTTTGTCGTGAACAATGCGTTCAAGCCTATTAACGAAATCTTGAAGTACCCGCCGGATTTTTTTGTTCGAGTGCCTACTTTGAATAATTTTAGCGATTTGTATTATCTGCTGTCGAACTCGTGGGTGCCGATGACGCGCTATATTTACAACACCTTTTTTATTGCGCTTATCGGTACGACCGGTCATGTTGTGATTGCTTCCATGGCGGCGTATCCGCTAGCCAAACGCCGGTTTCCAGGTAGAAGCGTTCTGTTTACGATTGTCGTCCTTTCCTTGATGTTCTCGGCTGTTGTGACACAAATCACCAACTATATGACGATGTCCTGGCTCGGTTTTCTCGATACGCATTGGGCGGTAATTATTCCTGCGCTAGGTTCATCCCTCGGTTTGTATCTGATGAAGCAGTTTATGGAACAGGTGCCGGACGCTTTACTGGAAGCGGCGCAAATAGACGGCTGCAGCGAGTTTCGCATTTTCTGGCAGATCGTAATGCCGATCGTCAAGCCGGCTTGGCTGACCTTAATTATTTTTTCTTTTCAAGGGCTATGGGGAGCCGGGGCCTCGGCGGGCGCCTTGTTTATTTACAGCGAGCAGCTCAAGACGATTGATTACGCCTTCAGCCAGATTCTCGCTGGCGGAATTATTCGTACCGGACCTTCCATGGCAGCGACGCTGCTAATGCTGCTTGTCCCGATTATGTTCTTTGTTGTGTCACAGAGCAGAGTCATTGAGACGATGTCTACTTCCGGAATGAAAGAATAATAGAAAGGAGCGCTGCAGGTGAGTTTTTGGAGAAAAGTAGTATTGCTCTTTTCTATCCTGCTTCTATTGCCGAGCCTGACATCTGTACTGTCTGCCGTCCCCTACGAGGGGTACAATTATTCCTGGCGCGGAACGCCGGAACCGGCTCCGGTTCCTTATGTGTTTGAAGCAAGACTGACAGGCGAACAACTGGGCGTCGGCGGATTTCGCAATCCGGAAGATATGGTTATTACATCGGATAACCGGATCTATGTGCTGGACAGCGGCAATAATCGCATTGTACAAGTGGGCGCCGATTTTCACGTAGAACGGGTTATCGATTCGTTTACAGCCCATGGCGTCCTGGATCACTTTGCCACTCCGCAAGGGTTATTCGTTGCGCAGAACGGTCATCTGTATGTGGCGGATACCGGTAACAAGCGAATCGTCGAGCTTACGGCAGCTGGTGAATTTGTCAGGGCGATTGGACAACCGGAAGCGGATATTTTGCCTGCCAACTTTGTTTATCAGCCGATCAAATTGACGGTCGATTCAGCGGGTCGTCCCTATGTCATCGCCAAGGGAGTATTCGACGGTATTATGCAATTTGATGCAGGCGGGACGTTTACCGGGTTTATGGGGGTTAATAAAGTCCAATTTTCGCTGGCGGATTTGTTCTGGAAGCGGATGATGACGAAGGAACAGCGCTCGAAGATGGTGCTGTTTGTCCCGATTGAATTCAATCACGTCGCTATTGACGAGGATGGGTTTATTTTTGCGACAAGCGCAGAACAGTCGGAAGAACCGGTCAAACGACTAAACCCTTCAGGCATTGATGTGCTCAAACGGTCGGGCTACTGGCCGCCAATGGGCGATAAGATTTATAGCTTCACGGGGACCAGATCCGATCCGTCAAGCATTCATTATGTTACACCGGACAAGAACGGAATTTACAGCATTCTTGATCAAACGCGTGGTCGAATTTTCACGTATGATCGGGACGGCAATTTGATGTACACGTTTGCCCGCTTCGGGGAGCAGCAGGGAACGTTCAAATCGCCGTCCGCTGTCGCCATGCTCGGCGACCGGATGGCTGTGCTGGATAAGGGAATGAATCATATCAGTTTGTTCAAGCCGACCTTGTACGGTCAAGCTGTTCGGAGCGCGGTCATTCACACGGACGAAGGCGACTCCGATCTGGCAGTAGAAGCCTGGCATCAGGCGCTGGAGTTGAACAACAACCTGGAGCTGGCTTACATCGGCATCGGCAAAGCGGAGTTAAGGCGTGGCAATTACATTGAAGCAATGCAGTATTTCAAGCAAGGTATGCATCAGGAATACTATTCCCGAGCGTTTGCCCATTACCGCAAGGAATATATGTGGGACAACTTCGGTACCATACTGGCTTCGCTGGCAGCAATTGTTATTCTGCTGATTGCGGTGAGAAAAATTGTACGCAAGCGGGCGGGCGAGCCACAGGCGGTTGGCATGGCTTGGTATACGATGTTTCATCCCTTCAAAGGGTTCTGGGAGCTAAAGTATGAGAATAAGGGACGTGTTTGGTTTTCACTCGTTTTGGTGTTCCTGCTTGCTTTCCTGTATGTGATCAAACATCAGTATAACGGGTTTTTATTAAATCCGATACCGCCTGTTTATGTGCTCGGCCAAGCCAAGTTCGTTCTGATCCCGTTCTTCCTTTGGTGCGTAGCGAACTGGTCACTGACGACTTTGATGGACGGTGAAGGGAAATTTAAGGAGATTGTTGTAGCTGGAGCGTATGCGCTGTGCCCGTTGATTTTGGTGCAAGTGCCGCTGATCATATTATCGAATACTCTGACTATTCCGGAACTACCTTTCTACAATTTACTGGAGGCGGTAGCTTGGCTATGGTTTCTGGGTCTGCTGTTCGTCGGGATGCTGACAATCCACCAGTATACGGTCGGCAAAACAATTGTAACTTCTTTTCTGACCTTGATCGTTATTGGCATAATATTATTTCTTGCGCTGTTGTTCTTCAGCTTGCTGCAGCAGACGCTTTCGCTAGGCACAACTATATTCAAAGAAATTATTTTCAGAATAGGGGAGTGAGGAAGTCGTGCGAACATGCAATAAGTCGACTACGATAATATTGACTCTTCTATGTTTGCTGCTGCTGGCAACCGCTTGCACGGGGAACGGACGGAATGCCGCTTCGGATTCGGCGGATTTCCGTTCTCGGCCAACTGAAATAAAGACCGACCCGCAGGTGCGCATGATAGCGGCTGACGAGGCGGTATCCCCCGTATTGCCCGATATGGATGCCGTGATGGAAAATGATAGTCTTCGTTTGTACATCAATAGCCGTACTGCTGAGATTGCGGTGCTTGAAAAGCAAAGCGGTAAAATCTGGCGTTCCAATCCGCAGGGAAGGGAAGAGGATTCGATCGCAACGCCTTATTGGAAAGGCAAGCTTTCGTCTCAGCTTTCGCTTGTGTATTTGATGCACAACGGGCAGACCAAAGAATACGACAGCTACAACGACAGTGTGGCATACCAGCAGTTCGAGATTATTCCCCAGGATTCGGCCCTGACGGTCACCTATCGGTTCGGCAATCCTGAAAAAGGAGTGGAATCGATCCCGTTGCAGTTAACCGCAACTCGGTTTCAAAGCTTGCTGGAGCGGCTGTCTGACGATGCTGAACGCGACGAATTGAAGACTCGTTATCGTTATATTGAAGGTAAGGAAATATGGGAACGACGCGAAATTCCAAAAGCTGTCGTCAAAAGAGTGCTTAATTTGTTCGAAAAGATGGGATACAGCGAGGAGGAATTGCTGCAGGATAATGAAATTGCCGGGGGAGAGGGGGCGACGGCATCGGGAAATCCCAAGTTCACAGCGTCCATAACGTACCGTCTTGACGGCGATTCGCTGGTTGCGACGGTAGACACGACGCAAATACGGGAAGAGACTGCGCTTTATCGGATCCAGGCTGTCGGCATGCTGGAGCAGTTCGGCGCTGCCGGAAACCAGGATGACGGCTATCTGTTTCTGCCTGACGGTTCCGGAGCGTTGATGTCGTTCAACAACAGCCAGTCGGCAGCCCAATCGATTACGCTTAGCTTGTACGGTGAGGATGATGCCCTGGCGATTAAAGAAAAGATTGGGACGAAGCAAGCGGCAAGACTTCCTGTTTATGGTATGAAGAAAAACGATGCCGCTTTTTTGGCGATCATCGAAGAAGGCGACGGCTTGGCTCGACTGCAAGCGGATACTGCGGGCAGAGTTCACGGATTCCATACTATTGCCAGTCGTTTTGTCATCTTGCCTTCCGATGAAGTATCGCTTACACGCGATGATGCGATGATCAAGACTCCTGTACACAGCTATCAGGGCGCGTTGCAGATCCGCTTTCAGTTCTTGAGCGGGGAACAAGCCAATTACACCGGCATGGCGGCTGTTTACCGCGAGTATTTGGCTGACAAGTATGGTTGGACACTACGTGGAGCGGATCAGGATGCACCGTTTTATCTGGAATTGACTGGCGGATTTTCCGAACCTAAGAGCATGCTAGGCATACCTTATGAAGCGTTTGTGCCGTTAAGTGACCTGGAGAGCGCCAACCGCCTGGTCGACCAGCTTGGACAGTATCAGCTTTCCAATATTAAACTTCATTATCGAGGCTGGTTTAATAGTGGCCTTAAGCAACAATATCCGTCCCGCATTCGGCTGGAGCGCACGCTTGGCAGCCAGAAGGAATGGAACGAACTTACCAATAAGCTAACGACGATCGGCGGACGCCTATATCCTGAGTTGACGCTGCTGCAAGTGTATAACGGTTCGAAGGGATTCAGCCCGTCGAGTGATGCGGTACAGTTTGTTTCAAGGCAATATGCCCGCATGTATGATTTTTCTCTCGCGACCTACAGACGAACGGCCTTTTCCCATTACTTGCTGGCGCCGGCGCGTATTGAGGAGACGGCGGAAAGATTTCTGGACCAATATTCCGACTACGGATTTGATGCCATATCGCTGCGTGATCTGGGCGATGTGCTCTACTCGGATTTTACGCGGGGCAAAGAATCGACAAGGCAGGATACAAAGTCGGTTGCCGAAGCCATGATTGCACGCTTTGCCGATCAGCTTGACGAGGTCATGGCGCAGGGCGGCAATGCTTACGCGCTAGGCTACGCTGATCATCTGCTGCACGTTCCGCAAACAAGCAATGGCTATTGGTTGTCGAGCGAGTCGGTGCCCTTCTATCAGATTGTGCTGCACGGTTATGTCGATTATGCCGGCAGCCCGTTCAATATGGCGGACGATCAGGATGTGCGCCTGCAAGTGCTGAAGGCGCTTGAGACGGGCTCTAATGTGTACTACAGCTGGATTACGCAATCTCCGTCCGTGCTGAAAGATACGGAGTTCAGCTATTTGTACGCGCATGATTACCGAAATTGGCTGGATGAAGCCGTTCAATCTTACAAGGAAGTGAACGATGTCCTGCGGCAAGTTCGCGGTCAGCGTATTATCGCGCATGAGAAGATTTCGGAGCAGTTGTACAAAACGGAATTTGAGCAGGGTGTGCAAATTTGGGTCAACTATGGCGACACTGCGGCAACGGTTGACGGCATCACGGTCGAAGCACGCGATTATGTCGTAAGGAAGGTGAAGCCATGAGGCGAATGCGTACGATTAATCTGGAACGAAAAAAACAACTATACGGCATGCTGTTCGTACTGCCCTGGTGTTTGGGTTTAATTCTGCTGATGGCTATTCCGTTATTCCAGTCGCTTTGGTTCAGCTTTAACAAGCTGACGATTACTGAAGATGGATTTCGGATCGATTTCACGGGTGTCGCCAACTTTCGTTACATCTTCCTGGAGGACGCCTGGTATGTTCGAAATCTGACCAATGTGGTGTTGAATACGGTGTTGGATGTGCCGCTGATCATCTTTTTCAGCTTGTTTACCGCTATGCTGTTGACGCAGAAATTTCGCGGGCGGATGTTTGCCAGAGCAATCATTTTTCTGCCAGTCGTACTCACCTCCGGCGTGATCGCCAAGCTCGACAACAGTGGAATTGTAGCGCAGATGATGGGGGTTGCGTCGCAAGGCATGGACAGTAATTTTGCCGGCATGAAAAGCGTTGAGTTGACACCGCTATTGCTGCAGGCTGGCGTCAGTCCGCTGATCGTCGATTATTTGACCGGGGCGGTAAACAGAATCTATCAGATCATCAGCTTGTCTGGCGTGCAAATTTTGATATTTTTGGCTGGACTGCAGTCCATTTCTGCTTCGCTATATGAAGCTGCCAAGATGGAGGGAGCAACGGGGTATGAATCGTTCTGGAAGATTACCTTTCCGATGATTTCACCGCTGCTGCTGACCAATACAATATATACAATTATTGACTCTTTCTATGATAGCAGCGTGACTAGCATGATTCAGCAAGCCGCATTTACCAGCTTCAACTTCGGCGTCAGCGCAGCGATGGCATGGATTTATTTTCTCGTCATCTCCTTGCTGCTTATTATTTCGACTTACCTGATCTCCAAGCGAGTTTATTATCAATAATATTATGGGGGTTCAGCTAATGGCACAACAAACGGATTTACCAGATCGTCCAACGGGGGCAGATAGACGCGTCAAGTTTCTGGAATGGAGCACCAAGATCGTTGAATGGAGCAAGCGCTGGCTGTGGATTTTAACGCGAACGGTACTGATTTATGGCATTTGCATCGTCATTTTGTACCCTATTGCGCAAAAAATTTCCTATGCCTTTCGGGCGGAGATCGATTTGTATGACTCTTCGGTTTTGTGGATACCACGAAATTTTACGCTGGACCACTTTAAAGCCGTCTACGCATTGATTAAGTATCCGGATGCAGTGCTTAATACGTTTATTTTAAGCGTCGGTACGTCTTGCCTGCAGTTAATCTCATGCGCGCTTGCCGGCTATGGCTTCGCTAGGCTGAAGTTCCGCGGCAGCGGAATTTTGTTTGGTCTGGTCATCTTCACTATTGTCGTGCCTCCGCAAACAATTATGGTGCCTGTTTATTTACACTATCGCTATTTCGATCTGTTTGGGTTGTATGAGCTGTTTTCCGGCAACAAAGGAGTTAATTTGCTTAATAGCTTCTGGCCTTTTTTCATCTCTTCTATGCTTGCATCAGGCTTGAAGAATGGGCTGTACATTTATATTTTTCGCCAGTTTTTCCGGGCCTTGCCTAAGGAACTGGAGGAGGCTGCTTATGTCGACGGATCGGGTATACTCCGGACTTTCGTGAGGGTGATGCTGCCCAATGCGATTCCTGCCATTGCGACGGTTATGCTGTTCTCATTCGTATGGCAGTGGAATGACAGCTACTTTGTTAATATGTACGCACCGAACTATACGCTGCTTTCCCGCACGCTCGATTTGCTGCCCGGCACTGCGACAGGTCTTCTGGGCGTAAATGCTGCTGCACTCATTTCCATGTATTTGAATGTCGGAGCGCTGTTGGGCTTGACTCCTATTTTTATACTATATTTGTTCGCCCAGCGCTATTTTGTCGAGAGTGTGGAGCGGACGGGAATCATAGGTTAATTAGACTTGCAAGAATCACAAATATATAGATGAAGTGAGGCATAGAGTTCCTATGACTAAAATCGTTTTTTTGCCGCTGGATGAACGCCCCTGCAGCTTGTTGTTTCCGATGCATCTGGCGGCGTGTACCGACCTGCAGATGGTCGCGCCGCATCATTTGCTCGGCATGAAGAAGCAGCCTGCGCCTGTCGCGCAATTGGCGCAATGGGTTGAGCGTGAAGTGATTGATGCAGATTATTTGCTCGTCTCGATTGATATGCTGGTGCATGGGGGGATCGTTCCATCAAGACTGCATCATGTTACTGTAGAGGAATGTATGGACCGGTTGGCGCTGCTTGAAAAGGTGCGCAAAAATCACCCGCATTTGAACATATATGCCTTCAGCTTGATCATGCGGACACCGCAATACTGTTCTGCCGAAGAGGAACCGGATTATTACGCGGACTATGGTCATTTGATCAGCAGATACTCCTGGCTGAGGAACAAGGAAGAGCGGAATGAATTGTCCCAAGTGGAGCAAGACGAATTTGTACAGGTGCGGAGCAGTATCCCGTCAGCTGTGCTGGACGATTTCATCGGAAGACGCACCATTAACCACGCCATTAATCGGCAGGCGATTGAATATGTGAATGACGGCGTCATCGACACCTTGTTGATCCCGCTGGATGACAATGCTCAATTTGGCTTTTCTGTAAGCGAGCAGCGCCAGCTTCGCCTTCTTGCAGAGCAGTATAATTTGATGGATAAGGTGTTTATACACTCAGGTGCGGATGAAGCCGGCTGTACGTTGTTTGCCCGTGCATTTTGCGATGCCAAGCAGTTTGCACCCGAAGTATTCATTCGCTATTCCTCAACACTTGGACCGTTGACAGTGCCGGATTTGGAGGAGCGCAGTCTGCATGAAGCGGTGAAAAGTCATTTGTCTGCAGCCGGCGGGTACACGCTGGATAACTCACAGGAGGCAGATGCGGTACTGGCTGTACATACGGCCGTCCATTCCGTGATGACTTCGGACAGCATTCATGACTTGCAGGATCGGCATGCCAGCTATTTTACAGAGATTAATATGAATGAGTTTGCTAGTGCGATTGACGGTTACATCCGCAGGGGCAAAGTGGTTGGCTTGGCGGACGCTGCGATTATTAATGGCGCAGATCATTATTTGTTGCAACTGCTGTCCAAGAGGGGGATGCTGAAGGATGTATCGGCATACGCTGGCTGGAACACCATTGGGAACACTCTCGGCACGGTGATCGCGCATATGATTATTGAAGCTTATTATAAGGGACAACCGCACAATGAGTTTGATCGGCTGCATCGCAGCAGAGAGTTTTATGCTCTAAGACTGCTGGAAGACTGGGGCTATCAGGCGGTTATTCGTAAAAAACTGTGTAAAGAACATCCAGTTGGTTTCGATGGTAAAAAATATGTAGACCTGTCCGCGATGAAGGAGCAAGTGGATAGCTTCGTTAACAAAGAGATTCAACAGTTTGTGGAGTCATGGCTGACCGATGCAGTGGAAGGGAAAATCGAAGTGCAGAATGTGTATTTCCCGTGGAATCGTGTATTTGAAATCGGATTGGATTTGCAGATTGTCAGATAAGAGTCATGGATAAAGGAAGTGCATCTTTTGCCGGCAAAGCCCCAGTGATTTATTGGACTTTGCCGGACAAATAATTAACGCTGTTTTTGGGTTCAGGGCTTCATCGGCATGGATAATATTCTCTCTTTTCTGTATTGGCCAGGGCGGATATGGAATTCGCGATTGAACACGACGCTCATATATTCGGTATGCTTGAACCCAGTGCGTTCAGCGATGTCGGCGAGCGATAGTTCGGTTTCTTCCAGCAATTGCTTGACCATCTTTAACTTGATCGAAATAATTTGTTCGTGAGGCGTTCGTCCCAGTGCTTTAAGAAAACGGCTTTCCAAGACTCGCCGAGTGACAGGGATGTGATTTAAAATATCCTGCACCTGAATATTCTCGTGAGCGTGTTGGCGAATAAACCTTATTGCTTCGGAGACCGTCTTGTCCTCAACGGCCAGCACGTCGGAGGACATGCGGATCTGAAGCTGGAGGGGGTCGATCAAGTAGATCTCACTTCCAATTCGCTCGCCTGCTATTTGCCGGTCCAGCAACTGCGCAGCCAAGTAACCGGCCTGCTGTGGGTTGGTTTGAATACTGGACAGCCGAGGCGTGGACAGATCGCATAAGAGTTCGTCGTTGTCGACGCCGATGACGGCGACCTCATCGGGCACATCGATCTCGGCCAGACGGCAAGCTTCGAGCAATTGCTGGCCGCGTATATCATAGCAGCACATGATGCCAACGGGCTTCGGCAATTGCTTCAGCCATCGGACAAGCTCGTTGATGTGGTTTTCCCACGACGCCCCTTGCTGCGCATTGTCATTGGCTGCTTTAAAACTCAGACAATCAAAGCCCTTCGCGCCGAGATAAGAGCGATAGTGCTGGTCCCGATGAATTGACCACTGGAAGCAGTTGTCGCCATAGTAGGCAAAATGTTTGAAGCCGTTCTCCAGGAAATGATCGGCAGCCATGACGGCAATCGCCTGGTCGTTTGTTTCCACGCATGTCAGACCGGGCAACTTGCGCGAGGCGCTTAGATCAATGGCAGGCAGTCCGCTATTCATAATGTAGTCTGCCGTCTCGTCGGTTTCGATGCGTGCCAGGATGCCGTCGCCGTGCCAGTCGCTCAGCCAACTCATATCTTGGTTGTTGCGGCTGATTTCACCCAGGTACACGGACCAGTCTGGATGCTCCTGCAGGTAGCGGTTAATGCCGAGTAGCAGCCCGCGCGCGTATTGGTTGGAGGTTTCGATCAATAAGGCTACCTGCTTGCGCTGTTTCGGAGTGAATATCCTCATTTTATCCATCCTTGTACACTTATTAAATTCGTTAGCTATAGTTAAACAATTTCTAAGTAGATAGCGGAACTATGAAATTGACTCATCGTTATTTTACAATATTTTTTTGCTATATTTCAATGTTAAAAATCTCATTTTGTTAACGGAAATTCGCATCGACTTCTTCGCATTCGTTGTCTATACTGAGACTAAATTATAACATGAAAGGAAGGATCTTATTGCGTGAGAAAATACGTGTAGGCATTGCGGGACTCGGTTTTGGTGCTGAATTTATTCCCATTTATCAGAATCATCCCCAGGCAGAGATGTATGCGATCTGTCAGCGAAATCCAGACAGTTTGCATCAGATTGGCGAGCATTTTGGCGTAAAAGTAAGGTATACCAGCTTTGAGGAAATGATTCAGGATGACAACATCGATGCTGTGCACATCAATACACCGATTCCGGATCACGCCGAGCAAAGCATTGCAGCGCTTAAGGCAGGCAAGCATGTAGCTTGCACGGTGCCCATGGCGACCTCGGTGGAGGATTGCCGGCGAATCGTCGAGGCGCAGCAGCAATCGGGCAAGAACTATATGATGATGGAAACCTGCGTGTATACGCGAGAGTATCTCTATGTAAAGCATTTGCGTGATACGGGCAAGCTTGGAAAGATCCAATTTTTGCGCGGCGCGCATCAGCAAGAGATGGCGGGCTGGCCCGGATATTGGGAAGGGTTGCCGCCGATGCACTATGCGACCCATGCGCTCAGTCCGTTACTGGCGCTGGCTGAACGGGAAGCAGAGTATGTGATGTGTCTGGGCTCCGGACAAATTGCCAAGGAACTTGCCGACAAGTACGGCTCACCGTTCGCGGTTGAATCGGCATTGTTCCGCTTGCGCGACTCAAATCTGGCTATAGAGATCACGCGGTCTTTGTTTGAAACATCTCGCGAGTACATCGAAAGCTTTGATGTGTATGCTGACCGGATCAGTTTTGAGTGGCAGCAGCTTGAAGGTGAGTCGCCGGTGTTGTTTGTCGGGGAACAGGCTGAGCGGGTGCGGGTGCCGGATTATGCAGATCGGCTGCCAGAAGGCATCAGACCGTACACCACGCAAGGGGTGTACGATTTGACCGATCATGTTCATCTCTCGTTCAAGCAAGGTAGTGGACATGGCGGTTCGCATCCACATCTTGCACATGAATTTCTTATGAGTATTGTGGAAAATCGGCCTGCTTTCCCTGATGTATATACATCGGCAAATTGGACAAGCGCGGGGATATGTGCGCATGAGTCGGCTATGCAAGGCGGAGAAAAGGTGTTTCTGCCCAAATTCAGATAGAAGAGATAAAGGATCACAAACTTTGATTAATAAAGGAGAAACCCTAACATGCAGAATACCTCATCTTTAAGAGCAGAAAGCTCTGCTACTGTTATTCGCATCTTTCGGGGCCAGGAATTGACGCCGATTCTCGAACAGCATGCGCCTATGAACGAGCGTCCGTACATTCACCCGATTGTGGCTCCGGACGGCAAGGGCATATTGACAGAAAATGCGCCACCGCATCATCCTTGGCAGCATGGCGTGTATACGGGGTTGAATGATGTAAACGGGATTGGTTTCTGGGCAGAAGGTATCCATAACGATCCGAAGGACGGAAGCTTCAGACCGTTTCCGTTAACACAGGCAACAGCAGAGGCGAACCGGGTTATGTGGAAAGTAGAGGCGGATTGGCTGGATCCTTCCGGTGCAGTGATGCTGAAAGAGACACAAAACTGGGTTTTGAAAGATCACGGGAATACTTACTTCCTGGATATGGAATGGTCGCTTCATGCCGCGACGGATTTGACGTTTGGACAATACCCATACGGCGGATTGTTTCTGCGTATGCCGTTTCGGGATGAGACAGGCGGACAGGCAATTAATAGCGAAGGCCAACTGAACGGGAAAGCAGAGGGTCAACGAGCTCGATGGGTTTCGGTAAGCATGCCGATCGAGGGCAGGGATGATCAGGCGGGCATAGCCTATATGGATCACCCGACGAATACGGATCATCCTGTGCCGTGGCGGGTAGATTACCAGATGGGCATCTCGCCAAGCAGATGTATTGCGGGAGAATGGAAGCTCGCCAAAGACAAAATTGAAACCGCCCGCTATCGCGTGTTCGTGTTTTGCGGCGCTACGGATGTTGAAGTGATAAGCCGGAGTTGGGATGCGTTTGCGGCCCAATAACAAGAGAAAAGAGGAGTGAATTGTAGCATGCGAAGTGTCATTATTGTACATCCTACATTCGACTATGTGTGGTCCGTCGCAGCTGATCATCTGCATGCGTTGTGGCGGGAGCAGGGGGATGTCGAGTTCATAAGACTGCACCCGGATGAAAATCGCATCTTGGGCGAGATTGTTTCCGATCCGGGGAGCGTAATCAGGCTGATTTCTCTGTCTGTAAAAGTGACAAGCGCGTGCCTGGCATTGTTCACGCAGCTTGAGGAGGCGTTTGTGCAGGCCAAGCCGTATGAGGCGACAGACCCGGCATTACTGGCAGCTATGAGCGAGGCGGGGGTTAAGGTTTATCAGCATAAGTCTGAAGGTTTCTGGGGGCAGTCCGTATCGGAGTTTGCGCTGACGCTGACCTTATGCGGATTGCGTCGCATTCCGCAGGCCTATCACCGGATGCTCACCAATTTGGACGCATGGTATTACCCGTACGATCCCGTGACGAAAATCGGTGATCAGATGACGGATGATCTGCGTTTTGCTAATGGTACAGTCGAGGGCAAGCGCGTTCGCATTGTTGGCGCAGGTAATATTGCTTCACGGTATGCCAGCTTTATGCATATGCTGGGCGCAGATGTGGCGGCCTGGGATCCTTACGCCGCCGAGCCTTGCTTTCATCGCGCGGGAGCGCGCCGCGAGTTTCATCTGAACCGTCTGGTTCAGGATGCAGACATCTTCGTGCCGATGGTACCGCTGACCGATCAGACCGAACTGCTGGTAACGGCGGAGCATATCAGAGCATTGCCACAAGGTTGCATGGTCGTGCTTGTCACGCGAGCCGGTATTTGCGATATGGAGGCTCTGCGCGAACGGGTGCTGAACGATGAACTCAGCCTGGCGGCGGATGTTTTCGACATCGAGCCTGTACCGCTGGACGATCCGCTGCTGGGTCGACATAATGTCGTCCATACGCCGCATTTAGCGGGACGTACTGTGGGCGCAAATCAGCGTTGGGGTGAGATGCTGCTGGAGCAGTTTATGCCTCGCTAAGCTTGTCGTGCCGGTAAAAAATTACATTACAACGATGATTCTTTCGAGGAGTAGGTAGAATACTCCCTATTCCTCTTAAAGCCTCTCGTCAAGCACCACGCCCTAGGCGCTGTATGAGTGCTAAGGCATAAGCCAGGTGCAGCAACGATAACCGCTTCTTATCAAGGTAAGACGGCTAGCTATATGGTGAGAGTCAATGCAGCGGGTGGAATTCCATTCACGCTGCCAGTCGAACCGTAACTATATTATGGTATAATTACGATTATATTTTATTTCTATTTATAATGGAGTGAACATCCATGAAGACAGTAAAGCCTCTAGTCATTGCACATCGA
>NZ_JBOZWO010000056.1:0-30991 GCF_050864975.1 Paenibacillus sp. GXUN7292
ATTGTATTGCTATCTATTCATCCGAGGATGAATAGGGCATTTCACTCGTTGTTCAGTTTTCAAAGAACAAATTCTTTTTTCATTCCCTAGGCTATTTCGTAACAGCCAGGAATTAGAATATATCATATTAAGTCGAATCTTGTCAACAATTATTTTTAATATTATTTTTAATTACGAATTTATTTGTGCTCCAAAACGTAATTTTTAATATTTATTTAAATTAGCTGACAAAATAAGACTATACACGAATATTTTCTGTTTGTAAACAACTTTTTTAAAAAAATATAAAAATCATTTGTTTTATGAAAGGCAGGCTGTGCTGTTTATGGAAAGCGATAACGAATGGGATATTTTAAAAACTGAATTGCCGCGATGGATTGACGCTGCTATACCCTTCACCCTGCAAGGCAAGGTCGCTTCATATATACCTGAGCTGAGCAAAGCTTCTCCCAATGCCCTTGGCATTGATATTGTAAATACTGAGGGAGAGCGTATAAGCGCAGGTGATGCGTCACAGCCGTTCACTCTTCAAAGTATTTCTAAAGTCTTCACATTACTGTTAGCTCTAATGGATCACGGAGAAAATAAAGTGTTTGAAAAAGTCGGCATGGAGCCGACCGGCGATAAATTTGATTCTATGCTCAAGCTTGAGCTTGTGCAGCCTGGCATTCCCTTTAATCCGCTTATTAATGCTGGCGCGATCGTCGTCTCTTCTATGGTTAAAGGAAGTACCCAGGAAGAAAAATCAGCACGGATTCTGCAATTTATCCGCACCTTAGCCGCGAATCCCGATTTGAACTATGACATGCCAGTCTACCGTTCTGAAGCAGAATCAGCCGATTTGAACAGGGCGATCGCATACATCCTAAAAGACAATCGTGTAATAACCGGTAATGTTGATGAAATATTGGATATATACTTTAGACAATGCTCCATTCTTGTCACCTGTACTGAGCTTGCACGCATGGCGCTTGTGCTTGCCTGCAACGGATTTGATCCTATTCTAAAAAAGCAGCTCGTCCCCAAACGTTATGTGCAAATCGCAAAAACGTTCATGATTACTTGCGGCATGTATGATGCTTCTGGCGAATTCGCCATTCAAGTCGGATTACCGGCAAAAAGCGGCGTTTCCGGCGGTGTCTTGTCTCTGCTCCCAAATCGCTATGGCATAGGTGTATTAGGGCCTTCATTAAATGCAAAGGGCAACAGCATCGCTGGTGTACATTTGCTTAAAATGATTTCAAAGGAACGAAATTGGAGTATATTTTAACTATTAACAATAGCTGTCAGCAATGTCATGCCGGATAAATAAACTTAGCATTATAAATTAAAAGAGATATCGTTCAACTGCCTACCTCATTAGGCAGCTGAACGATATCTCCAGCTTTAATTATTGCTGGCTATGAATTGCAATGCCAGCTTAGCTGCGCCAAAGCAGCCCGCATCATTGCTAAGCTTGGCAGGCAGAACGGAAAGCTCCGTACCGTTATTCCTCAGCTTGTCAATATGCTGCTCCAGCCTGTACCACCAGTTCTCGCTCGAATCAATAACTCCTCCGCCTACAATAAAGGCATCCGGATCAATCCCGAGCTGCAGGTTGCCAAGAAAAATAGCAAGCTGCTCCACATAGCGGTCCATTACTTCATTAGCAGCAGAGTTGCCCTCATACACGTCCTGCATAAACTCAAGGCCGTCTTTGTAAGCTTTCCCTACACGCTCGGAAGCTATTCTTGTCAGGCTATTGCCAGATAAATACTGCTCGACACAGCCTATGCGCCCGCAATTGCAAGGCGTTCCGCCCGGAACCAGTACGACATGTCCCCATTCTCCGCCATTCCAATTTTTCCCGCGGACAAGCTTCCCGTCGATTAGATTCGCTCCTCCAACACCTGTTCCAAGAGTAATCATAATAATATTATCGAACCCTTGGCCAGCGCCAAGCCAAGCTTCGCCAAGCAAAGCAGTGTTCGCATCATTATCTACTACTACAGGCAGCTGATACTGCTTGCTTAATATATCTGCCAAGGGCGTTCCCTGCCAGCCGGGCAAATTGTCCGTGGCAAACACAACCTCGCCCGTATGGACATTAATTCTTCCGGCGGATCCGATACCGATAGCCTGAACAGCTTGAAACTCATTGCGGAGCTGTACAATAGCCTGATTGACTGTTTCCAGAATAGCTGTTTGGCCGCGGGAAGCATCCGTCGGGAGCTTGCAGCTTGCCAATAGTGAGCCGGATTCATCTGTAACAATCCCTTTAATCGATGTACCGCCTATATCTATTCCGATTACTTGCATTATATTCTCCTCTTTATACATGCAATCAATAGGTTTTATTAATGACCGCTCTTGCTGTCTTCTCTCTCATTTCATTAGAACGCGCGTGGTCTTTGCGCGCCAAGCCTTCGCATATAAGATCAATAAGAAACATTTGCGAAACTTTAGCGCCGATAGAGCCGCCTTCTAAAGGAGATTCTTTACCCGCTGTCAACAGAACAATATCAGCTACCGAAGTAATCGGCGATTTGGCATAGTTGGTCATAGCAATTACGGTCGCCCCGCTTTGCTTTGCTTTGGTAAGCACATCTATCGTATCCAGCGTGCTTCCGCTTAAGCTGATCCCGAACGCTACGTCGCCTTTCCTCATTTGTACGGCCAGCATGGCTTGAAAATGCGTATCTGTCATCGCTTCTGCGCGATGTCCGATGCGCAGCAAACGAGATTTTGCATCCAATGCTATGATACCCGATGAGCCCACGCCAAAAAATTGCACCTGATCTGCAGCATCAATCGCATCAATCGCCTGATCCAAAACAGCACGATTCAAAAGGCTCATGCTATTGTTCAATATATCAATCGTCTCATTAAGCACGATTTGGGTAAAGTCGTCTGTCGAAGGTTGATGCTCTTCATTTTTTCTTGTACTTTGATCCTGCGCCAAAGCCAGCTTGAAATCCTGGTAGCCTTTAAATCCAATTGTCCGGCAGAAACGCATAACTGTAGTCTCGCCTACACCGGCAAGCTCAGCAAATTCAGTAACAGATAGGAAAATAATGTCTTCCGTTCTCTCCAGCAAGCAATCTGCTACTTTTTTTTCTGATTTTGTAAATGATGGATAATAAGTGCTAACCCGTAATTTCATCTCCATCGAACCGAGTTCTCCTCCTATTTGCTATAGCGGTAAATTCTTGTGTAATCAATTGGGGTCTAGTAATTGCGCCTCCAACTACGACACAATGTGCGCCAGCCTCAAACATTTTGTCCACTTGACTTGGCATTTTAATTCTACCCTCAGCAATAACAGGGATGGAAAGTTCATGAACCGCTTTTTCTACCAAATCAAAATCTGGTCCTGACTGCTGCGGAGAATAAGGCGTATATCCCGACAAAGTCGTTGAGACGCAATCGACGCCAAGCTTTTCAGCATAAATCGCTTCCTCTAATGTAGACACATCGGCCATAATATACACATTATTATTCTTCATATAGCTTACCATACTTTCTAATGTACAGTCCTCAGGTCTTTTTCGATTTGTTGCATCAAAAGCAATCATATCCACTCCAGCAGCTAGCAGTTCATCTACTTCTTTGTAGGTAGGAGTAATGTAGACGTCCGACCCTTCATAATCTCGCTTTACGATCCCGATCACAGGAAGCGGAACTGCCTTTTTTATCGCTATAATGTCTTCCTTGGAGTTAGCTCTAATCGCAATAGCTCCACCTTGCTTTGCAGCAACCGCCATTCGAGCCATAATTTCAGAACCGTGAAGCGGTTCATCCGGTAACGCTTGACAAGATACTACAATTCCATCTTTTAATCGATCAGTAAGTTTCATTATAACTTCCACCTTAATCAAATCTATAATTATTATTACACCTACTGTTACCGATCCGGAATTTGGCTCTGAACACGTACAGATAACCCTACTTCAAACATTCGGTTCCAAGGCATATATACATCTTGAATATGAATGACATGCCGCTCATCGTTAATGTTCGTTATCACAAATTGTAATAATTCATCCTTAACAATAGTCGAAATGCTGCCTCTCTCACCATCCACTCCAAAATAAGATAAACCTTTTTCTTTGACCGCACCTAACGCAACTGCTCTTCGTACTTTGCTGCAATAGCCTAAATCCTCTGTATAACGAAGGGCTAAAAAGTTTAGATGCTCTTGCGAGTTTCCATAAATATGATAAATCATCATTTGTGCTATAACGGTACCAAGCGTGTTCGAGCTTGTATTCCAGCCGGCATATCCAGCAATATCAAACAACATATTTTTTTGCTTTAACAATTTCAGAAGCTGCAAATCTCCGCCGTTGGCATACGCCACATCAGCAATAGCTACAGGCTTTGCAAATCTTTTCTGAATGAAGCTGCCATATTCGACTAGCTCTATCGTATTTCTCATAACCTGATAGCCGAGATCGGTTTGAAGCTGATCGTTTGCTTCAAGCATGCGGTCGCCCGGGGCATTTACAAGCAGTACACAATCCGCCTCTTGCGCTGATGAGGCGATTTGACCGCCGGCAGCCAATATTTGATATTTAATGCTTTCAAATAACGGCCTATCTTCATATAAAGGGATAATGGCTGCAGAATTAACTCCTGACAAACGCGGATACACGTATGGTGTAACATTGTTAAATTCATTCAGCATTCTAGCCATCAGCGTACAGCCCGCCTCATCGGCGCCTGGATACATCAAAGCTCTCAGTTCCACATTATGCTCGGCGATTTTATCTCGCACCTTTTGCTGATCTAGCGCCGTTAAGCCAAATGGTGCAGAATCGTCTTGCGGAATAATAAGAAAATCCACGATTCCTTCTTCCACATAGCCTAGCATTTTTTGGTTTGCTTGAATATTAATGCTCCGTCTGCCCAAATAATCTTGCATAAATGGCTCCGGCACCGCGCCTTCAAGTCTGGCCAGCTCTTCTAATTCCTGCTCAGTTGCTAAATTTAATTGCTTGCGATGTGACAAATAGCCTGTCAAAAATATTTCGCGGCCATAGTCCTCGTAGTAATCAGGCTCTTCATCGGAGCTTGAATAACGAGGGCATCGCATGATTAAATGAAAAGCAAATATTTTGAGCTTTGGATTGCTAGATTTCAGCAATCGCAATTTCTCAAGCGCAAGCGAGCATTCTTCAGCTGTTAACGAATGCAAGCGAGACGGGATAATGCCGCCGTAAAGCAGTGTGTCAATAGAAACGATTAGTCCGTCTGCATCCTTGCACTGTTCCTCCAGCCATTGCCCAATCGCTTCCACATTACCAGGCTTTTTTTTCTTGCCCATAATAGAAAGGTCAGGGCGTACAACTTCTGTCGAAGTGCCGCTTGCAAGCAAGTAAGGAAATTCGTAGTTGCAAGGTCGTTCGTCTAGTGGCAAATAAGCTATTTTCACTTTTACCATCCTCACAATATCTGGTGCGTATTTATAGTAATCAGCCTTTTACAGCTCCAGATATTCCTTCCATATAATATTTTTGCGTGAACAAGAACACTATAATAATAGGAATAACTGATATAATTGTTCCTGCTGCAATCCAGCCAAAGTTGTAGGAGAATTGTCCATTCAAATACGTAAGCGCAGAAGCGATCGGATATTTACTCGGATCATTCAATACGACAATCGGCCATAAGAAGTTGTTCCAGTATGCCATCGTCTCGAGCAAGGTAATAACAGCAATACCCGGCTTCACAACCGGAAGCATCAATTGCCACCATACACGAAACTCAGATGCGCCATCGATTTTACCGGAATCGCGAATATCATCAGGAACACCCATAAACGTTTGACGCATAAGGAAAATGTTAAATACGGTTACAGCCGACGGCAAAACAACACCGACAAACGTATCGAGCACGCCGAATGTACGCAGCGTCAAATAATGAACAATCATTGCAGTCGATGATGGAATAATCATCGTTGACACTAGAAAAGCAAATACAGCATTTCTGCCCTTGAACTGCAGCTTGGCAAGCGGATATGCCGTAGAGCAGGCCAATAAAATATTAATGACTACGCCCATTATTGTGATAATCAGCGTATTCCCAATATATCTAGGGAAGTTCATATATTCCCAAACTTCTGTATAGTTCGTGAACTTAATAAATGTCGGGAAAATGACTGGCGGGAATGTAAAAACGTTTTTCCCGGGCATGAGCGATGCGCTGAGCATCCATAGGAACGGTCCCATCATAACGATTGCGAGCAAGATTAATAGAGCATAACCAACGCCGTAATTAACGAATTTAGTAAGTTGTTTTAATGTTTTATTATTCATTAGTACGGATTGACACCACCCTTTTGATTAAACTTGAACACAACAACGCTTAGCAGACCAACAACAACACTTACTATCAAGCCAAGAGCTGATGCATAACCAAAGTTGAATTGCTCGATCCCTTGCTGATAAATGTACAAGCTCGTTGTCAGTGTGGCATTTCCTGGGCCGCCTTTTGTTAAAACGAACATTTCGTCAAAAACCCTGATGGCTCCCATTAAGGAAATCAAGCTGCAGAAAAATACATAAGGTTTCAGCAATGGAATTGTAATTTTTCTTATAACTTGAAATTTGCTGGCGCCGTCGATTGTAGCAGCTTCATACATATCATTTGGAATAGCCTGAAGACCTGCCAAATATAGCATCATGTAGTAGCCTAAGCCTTTCCACATGGTAATAAACATAAGGACAAATAAAGCGGTGCTGCTGCTGGAAAGCCAGCCTACTCTTTGATCAATAATGCCTAGCTCCATGAGCACATAGTTAATAATTCCATTATTACTAAGCAGCCAATTCCAGATTAATGCTACTGCAACCATAGAGGTTACTACAGGTACGTAATAAGCTGTTCTGAAATATTTAATGCCTGGCAATTTGGTGTTTACTAAAATCGCCATCATAATAGACAAAATTTGAATAATTGGAACGATAATAATATACAAAACGGAATTTTTTAAAGCGGCAATAAAGCTTGGATCACTAAAAGCTCGTTTAAAATTGGTAAAACCAATAAACTTCGTTTCTCCCAAAACAGAGTAGTTGGTCAATGCCAAAGGTATACTGTACAGAATGGGCCAGACAACGAATATAGCAAGCACCAAAAGCCCCGGAGCCATAAAAGACCAAGCTGTTAACGAATCGTTATTTAGCCGTCTAGTACGCATAAACTTACGTCACCTCAATCGACATCTTTATTAGTGATACAAGGGGAGCTCGCACTCCCCTTGTATGGTCTCTGTCAAATTATTTGTCCAGCTTAAGAAGGTTGTTTACATCTTCAGCTGCTTTTTCCAATGTCGCTTTTGCATCAGCTTTGTTAAGAATGATTTGCTCAAGCGCAGCATTAACTGTGCTGTTGATATCAGCTACGCGAGCAACTCCAAGCGTATACTCAGATGCATGCTCAAGGCCAGAAACGGTTGCAACTTTAGCTTCTGCTTCGATGGATCCGTCAGATTCTGTAAAGAACTTATCCTTCAAAGATTCTTTAGTAGAAGCGATTGTGTTAGCTACTTTAGAGAATTCCAATTGATTAACAGCATTGGTCATGTATGCTGCAAAGTTTGCTGCTTCCTGCTGGTTCTTAGATGCAGAAGGTACTACAAGGTTCATTGTGCCAGAATAGTTTACGTTGCCTTTACCTGTAGGAAGAGCAACAACTTTAGTTTTATCCAGAACATCTTGAGCTGCAGTTTTCATGCGATTAATAAATGTAGGACCTGCAAGCACAAATGCTGTTTGCTCACTCGCATAGAATTGAACTTGAGCGTCAAACTTCGCAATTTCCTTCATAATTACGCCTTCTTCAACTAGCGTCTTGATTTCTTCAGCTGCTGCAATACCTTGCTCAGATGCAAATGCAGCTGCCGTACGGTCTTCAGTCAGAATTGGCACGCCTTCGTTAGCAAGGTGAGATTTTGCAGTGAACTCAGTTGCATAACCTGCAACGCCAGTTTTTTCTTTAATTGTACGAGCCATTTCATGAAGCTCGTCTCTTGTAGCAGGCGCTTTATTCGGATCAAGACCAGCTTTTTCCAGAATTTCTTTGTTCATGAACAATACTTGAATTGAAGTATACCAAGGGAAAGCATATGCTTTGCCGTCAAGTACTGTTGAGTTGTAAATACCGTCAATATAGGAAGATGCCACATCGCTTGAAATGTACTGGCTAATATCAGCCAAAGCACCGACGTTCACCATTTGAAGAGCGATCTCTGTATTCAAGTTAACAACATCCGGAGCTTCGTTGCTTGCGCTGGAAGCTAGCAATTTTGTTTGAATAGCGTCCATTGGATAGTCTTGCCATTTAATTTTTACATTTGGATGCTCGTTTTCATAAGCTGCAATTACACCGTTGATGTAATCGTTAAATGTAGGCTGCAGAGAGATAGTCCAGAAGTTCAACGTTACTTCTTGCGGCTTGGATTCTCCGCCGTTGCCTGCATTATTGCTTGGAGTATTGCCGCCTTCTTGCTTTCCTGAGTTGTTACCGCATGCCGCAACCAAAACCATAGCACTGATTAGCAAAAGTGGTAAAAACCCTTTCAAAACCTTTTTCATTTTAAAAACGCCCTTTCTTAATCATGTTGTCTTTCAGCAAGAATGCTAGCATTCTATGTTGTAGAACGTTTTATTTCTGCTAGATTCTTGTTGATGTATTTAATATAGCACATCTTTCGACAACAAAAAAGCATATTTTTTTATTTTTTCTTAAACAAGAAAATATTTTGCTTTTTTTCGGGGGGAATTGTCGTTTTTTCTGTTTCTTTCATATAGAATAGTTATTAATATAGTCATTTGCACTGGAATTTCGGTCATAGTCTGGGCAATTTTTTTATTAATTATGCGCAGCGTATTTCCAACTCCTGCTGTAATGAAATACATTTAATCAGAGGTGGCAAAAAATTGATTTACAAGCTAATTGCAATGGATATGGATGGCACTCTATTAACTGACGATAAGCAAATCTCACCTGCTAACTGGCATTGGATACAGGAAGCAGAAAAGCATGGCATCATGATTATGCTTACTACAGGCAGAGGCTTTCAAAATATTAAGCCCTATCTTGATGTGCTTCCATCTCACCCCCCGATCGTGGCGACTAACGGAGCTGAGGTTTGGAGCACGCCAACTACGATACTGCATAGGCATGTTATTCCATGGGAAACGATCAAGCAGCTTAGAGAAATTGCACTTGAGCTAGAAGAAATTTGGTACTGGGCTTATAACACGGAGGAGCTTGTTCGAAAAGATACATGGGATACGATGGAAGGGCATGCGGATTCTATTTGGGTTAAATTTGGCTTCGCAACCAACAATCAAGAGCTGCTGTCGAAGCTGGATACTAAACTGAAGGATGTTAAAGGGATAGAGGTAACGAGTTCGAATGACACCAACCGCGAAATATCGCTGCAGGGCATTTCAAAAATAAGCGGCATTCAAGCAATTTGCAATTATAAAGGCATTTCATTAAAGGAAACGGTAGCAATAGGTGATGGAGAAAATGATATTACGATGCTGAAGGCATGCGGACTTGGCATAGCGATGGAAAACGCTGCTGATTACGTCAAGCAGCATGCTGATCTGCTTACGGCGTCCAATGAAAATGACGGCGTTGCCAAATTGATTCAGTTTGTAATTGAGCACAATAAAAAATACAATTCGCTTCTAAAAGAGAAGATTCATTCATGACGATACGCTTGGCTGCAGCAACTTGATACAGGAGCCAAATTCCCTTCCGGCAGCTAAGGGCATTATTACTGATTTCCAGGCAAAGCCCGCCAACTCTTGCAAGACTAAGCGGCAGAAAATAAAAAAACAGTGAGGCGAATGAGCAGCCGCAGGCCGCTTACATCGCTTCACTATTTTTTTCTGCGCCATGGATTAGTCCATAGTAGTATCCTTTAGCCTTCAACAGCTGTTCATGGCTTCCCTGCTCTACAATTGTTCCGGCTTGAATGACAACGATGCGGTCGGCATGCTTTATCGTATTCAAGCGGTGTGCAATGACGAAGCAAGTTCTTCCCTTCATCAGCCTTTGCAGAGCTTCCTGTATTTTAATTTCGGTAAACGTATCAATATTGCTGGTAGCCTCATCCAGCACCAATATTTTGGGATCGGCCAATATAGCCCGCGCAATCGCCAATAGCTGCTTTTGTCCTTGGCTTATGCCGTCTCCGCCCAACTTCAGCCGCGTATGATAGCCGCCAGGCAATCGGCGGATAAAGCTGTCTGCATTGGCAAGTCTAGCTGCCTGCACAACCTGCTCCTCACTTGCATCCATCCGTCCATAGACGATATTCTCATAAATCGTACCCTCGAATAAATAAGGATCCTGCATAACGTAGGCCATATGCGATCGCATGCTTTCTCTAGTTACAAGCCTGATATCAACGCCATCAATTTTAATGGCTCCTTTCGTTGGATTATAAAATCTGGCCAACAGATGAATCAACGTCGATTTGCCGGCGCCAGTCGGCCCAACGAGAGCTATCATCTCACCTTCAGCAGCATGAAACGATATATTGTGAATTAATGGATTATTTTCCTCGTAAGCGAAGCATACATTGTCAAATTCAACATGCCCTTTAATTTCTGACAAAGCCTTTGCGTCCGCTTCGTCGTCATTTTCTTCAGGTTCATCCAGCACCTCAAATACTCGTTCTGCTCCTGCAATAGCAGAAAGCAGCGTATTCCATTGATTTGCCAAATCATTAAGCGGCCGGGTAAACTGGCGAGAATATTCAGCAAACATAATAATAACTCCGACTGTAATGCCATGCCCGTTAATAACTAGAATAGCGCCAACTCCAGCAATAAGCGCAAAGCTTAAATTGTTCAAACCGTTCATCAGCTTCGGAATAAAGCCGGAAATTGCCTGTGCCCAAAACCCTGAAACACGGATTCGCTCATTGCGCTCCTTGAAATGATCGATAACATTTTGCTCCTGCGAGAACAATTTGACGATGCGCTGGCCTGACAAGGTTTCCTCTACATAACCATTAATATCGCCCAAGTTGCACTGCTGCGTTTTAAACATGCGGCTTGTCCGATTCGTTATCCATTTCATGCCTAAAAATAATAGCGGAACAATAATAAAAGACAACAGCGTCAGCAATGGGCTGATCGAGATCATCACAACGGCTATGCCTATTAGCAGCAAGCCGCTTGAAAAAATTTGGACAACGGAGCTGTTTAGCGAGTTGCTCACATTTTCAATATCGTTAGTCATGCGGCTCATCAGCTCGCCATGCTGTCTTTTGCTGAAATAAGGTATGGAAAGCTTATGAAACTTGGAAAATAGCTCCTTTCTCATTTTAAAAACGGTTTGCTGAGAAATCGAGATCATCCAAATATTTTGGAACCATAAAACTACGGATTGTAAAATATACACCGCCGCAAGGCCAACCAGAAAAAGGACAAAGCCGCTGCTATGCTCCATAATATATCGGTCGATCGCTACTCCTATCAAATAAGGCCCCGCTATGGAGAGGACTGAGCTTAATAAAATCATGATCAGGACAGCAAATAATCTTACTTTATGTTCGATCAAATAGCTCCAAATCCGCTGCAGCGTTTGCTTGCTCTTCTCTGGGCGTTTACGCTTTGCACTTTTACCGGCCGCTGTTATTTTATCTGCATTTTGCTGGCTTGCGTTTTTAACTTCACCTGCTTCTGTCGTCTTGAACACGACTTCCGGCTTCGGATATTTGAAAGGGTCTGTTAAGTTTTTAAGCATGCTTCAGCTCCTCCCTGCTTTGCTGAGATTCACATATATGACGATAGAGCTTGGATTTCTCCAATAAAAGCTCATGCGTGCCTTGCTCCAGCAGCTTGCCGTCATCAAGCAGCAATATATGGTCTGCATTGCGATTAGTACTTATTTTTTGTGTTACAAGAAGTATCGTGCATTTTATTTCTTTCAACGCCGTAAGCAGCGCTCTTTCAGTATTGGCATCAAGGGCGCTCGTGCTGTCATCCAGCAATAGAATGGATGGCTTGCGTATAATGGCGCGCGCAATCGTCACCCTTTGCTTTTGGCCGCCCGATAAATTCACGCCCATTTGGCCGATCCACGTATCATACTGTTTCGGAAGCTGCATGATCGTGTCATGGATTTGAGCAAGCTTGGCTGCTTCGATGACCTCATCCATGCTAGCCTCCTTCTTGCCCCAGCGAATATTGTCAGCTATCGTGCCGGAAAACAGGATAAGCTCCTGTGGGACAAACCCGATCCCGCTTCTTACATCATGCAGCTTCAATTGCTGGATATTGCGTCCATCGATTAATATGCTTCCTTCCTCGATTTCAAACAATCGCGGAAGCAGCTGCAGCAATGAGGTTTTGCCGGAGCCTGTTGCGCCCATAATGGCAATCGTCTCCCCCGGCCTCGCGTGAAAAGAAATTTCTGATAATGTTCTTTCATTCGTTTCCGGATATCGGAAGGACACCTGTTCAAACTTAATTTCGCCTTGTGCATTTTTTTTGCTGCTATCTTTCAGTCCAGCTTGTGCCGTCTCCTCTTCAGCCTCCATCACCTCTTCAATTCTCAAGCCGGATGCCCTTGCTCTGGAAAAGTTCACAACAATCATAGACATGATCGATAGTATGCCAGTAGTCCGTATCGCATAATTTACTACAGCGACCACTTCTCCTGCCGATGCCTCACTGAGCTCAAGCTGCGCCCTGCCGAACCATAGAATAAGCAATACACTGATATTCATAACAAATAAAATGACTGGGAGAGCAAGCTCCGTTAATTTCATCGCTGATACTGTACGATCCTTCAACTCGCTTGTTGTGCTTGAAAAACGGCCTTCCTCATATTTTGAACGTAAAAAAAGCCTTACTAGGCGAATCCCCATTAAATTTTGCTGCAGAACGCTATTAACATGATCCACTTTTTGCTGCACCAAACGAAACAGTGCCTCCCCGCGCTTCATAACCCAAACTAAAAAAACAAAAAGAAAAGGAATAGCTGCAGCAAACCATATCGCAAGCTTGAAATTGATTATTAGCGAAAATACAACGCTTCCAAGAACAAAAAGCGGTGCCCTCAGCATAATTCTGAGACCCATAAACACAGTATTTTGCAGCTGTACAATATCGTTTGTAAGTCTTGTTATTAGAGATGCTTCAGCGAAGCGGTTAAAGCTGGAAAAGGTTAAAGCCTGCACCTTCTCATACAGCTTTTCACGCAAATCATAGCCAAAGCTTTGGCTAACATGCGCAGAATAAAACGAGCTCAAAATACCCGATCCAAATGAAACAGCAGTACACGCCAGCAAAATGCCGCCCCACAGCATCACGATTTGCAAATTCGAAGCCGCAATGCCTTCATCAATAATTTTGGCAATCATATAAGGCTGCAGCAGCTCGATCATCAGCTCGATAAACATCAGCCCGACTGCTACCAGAGCAGCTGCTCGATATTTTTTTAGAAAACGGAATATAATTCGCATTGCTTTACGTCCACGATCCTCTCTGTCTTTATTGAAAATATTGGCATAATCAGTTAAAGTAAGTTGCAAAGGTGGTGTACAGCGCTTGAAAATACAACCAATGATAATTGCTCTCATCCTTATTATAACTTCATCGGTTGGAATTGGTATATGGAATAATAAAATGCAGCTGCAGGAGCCTATATTTTTGAAGCAATATACCGACCATTTAGCCTATTGGCAGGAGGGTATTTCTATTCAATTTGTAGAAAATAGCGAGACCCGAAATCCTGTGCAATGGGTCGAAATTGAAGGGTTAGAGAACATAGCAAAGATGTCTGACATTCGAGTATTGGACACTTATCCTCAGCAGCTGCTCAAAGAAATCCAGCTTACGATAACGACATCGGATGAAGCTCGGCTCGAACAACTTGTCGGTCAATCCTTCCACAAGGGAAAGGCGCACCTCAAGGACGGCACCACGCAGCAGTTTGATTTGGGAAAGGTGCAATTAAGATCAGCCAAAGGAAACGACAACGATCCGCTGGAATCAATGAGTTCCGGCAGTTCATCCAATAACGAAGGCTTTATTATTTGGAGAGCCAAAGAAGCGATTACAGTTACTCATATTCACATTTCCGAGTCAGAGCTGCTGCAGGAGCATTTGCTTGTCAGCCTTGCGAACAACAAGGAAACAGCAGACGGCATTTACGGTTATCCTGCAGATGGAAATGTCAACGTTATCACTCAGACCGGCAAACCCTTTTATGAGCTGCCATTACCTATTCAGGTAGAGAAAGATGAAGCCCTTCGATTGGAATATAAGTTTACAAATTTTCATCAGCCTGTGAACGTGCTGCAAAACATCGTTATTGAAGGCATTAACCATACTACCAATGAAAACTTCATTTACACTTCAGGCTTCATTCAATACTACGGCAACCGTAATTCCGACAATATCGCCAAATTGCTAAAAGAAACGAGGGCCCGCCAATGATGCCTGCAGCTTTTAAGACGATCGCATTCGGATTGCTGCTAGTGATCTTGAATTTTCATATTAACGGGATTGATATACTTCCTGACTGGATTGGTTATCTGCTTATTATAAGAGGCAGTTATGTACTGCGAGAGCAAACAGGCATTCATACGTTTAATTGGATTAAGATTTGCTCAGCAGGCATGCTGATTGTGTACCTGTTGCTAAGTTTTTCGGATCTTCCTGCCAGGCCGCAAATAGTCGATCTGAGCTTTGGATCCATTTTGCAAATGCTAAACAGCATACTGTCGCTCATTAATCTTTACCTCATATGCAGTGCCATTTATATCTATGCTTCCCAGAATCAAAGTCTGGATATTGCTAACAAAGCGAGGCAAAGAGGCTATGCTTATTTGATCGTCAACACTTTCACCATTATAGTTACTCCAATTCTAGGCATGTTCTCTGTCGCAGATGGCAGTTTTGCACTATTGCTTACAGCTATTATATTAGTTAACCTGATTATCGTATTTCTCATCGTTATACTTTTATTCCAGGTATCCAAGCTGCCGATGCAAACTGCCGAGTGAAAGTTGCATGAATGGACATGGTCACACGTTCCGTTATTTGCCTAAAAACAGCCATTTTTCTTCATTTCGCGGTCACACATTCCGCTATACGGCTCCAAATGGGGCACTTTCTGCGATTTATGGATCAATAGCGGAACGTCTGTCACTTTGCCGCCTCAAAACTGCAATTTTGAGTGTAATAACGGAACGTCTGACCAGCTAAGATCGCCCTTTCCTGTACAAGGTGCTGGCGACCTTCTTCATTTTTGGCACGCTAATTGTCCCCATAGAAGTTCTCGGCAAGATGCTCCCAGTAAAAGGGGGGGCATCTTTTTTTATATTTCGCATACAACATTATTCAAAAGGGCAATGTAAATAAGTAGAAATAGTAAAGGAGGGATAAGCTATGCTGATGCTGCCACAGCAGCTTATGTCGCTGAAGGAAGCTGCTGCATTGCTTTTCACATTATTGAATCACGCAAAAAGCAGCGCATTATTCGCATCCTTGCATTCGGCTTACGAGCATATTTTGCTGTATTCACAATCGGATCAATTAGCTTCGGCCTGTCCAGATGGCGAGCTGCCAGGACTATCACTTTCATTAGATTCAAAGCTGCATGCTTATCCATCTTCATATACCCTTTATTATACTGCCGCAGACTCTGCATCCGAAATACAACTGCTATTAAAAAAGCTGCAGCGCGATGCAATTGCGCTTACGATATGCCGTCTTCCTATTCATCAAAGCAGCGTTATTATAGGCTCCAGCTATGATGGAGCTGCTGAAAACCAGTCAGAGATCGATCAGAGGCAAAGCCTAAGCATCGCCGCCCAACTCATTTCCCATCTTGTTTTACTGGAGCATGCCAGCATAACAGATGATTTAACTGAGCTTTACAACAAACGCTTTTTAACCTATTTGAAAGCAACGGCAACGAAACAGGAAGGCAGTATCGTTTTTATCGACTTCAACAGCTTCAAGCAAATTAATGATACTTACGGTCATGCCGCTGGCGATGCCGTTCTAAAGGAATCAGCAGCAAGGCTTAAAGCGCAGCTTAGAAAAACGGATCAGCTGATACGCTATGGCGGAGATGAGTTCATCATTTACATACAAGAAAAATTGCATGAAAGCGATTTGGAGGCATTGACGATTAAGCTTCAAGCCGCTTTAAGCGAGCCGATTCCATACGGTGAAAACATAACTATTGATGTAACTGCGAGCTTTGGGTTCAGCATTGGCGATAGTGTAACTGAGAGTATCGATCAGCTTATTAAACAAGCGGACAAAGATATGTATGAAGAAAAGCATAAAAAGGGAATGTAGCCGATTAAGCACTGAAAAAGCTTGTTATGTATTTGAATAACCTCTCCGCATTACTCATATATATTTATGACGTGTTCCAATTCACTGCGAGAGAGGTGCAATGATGTTATTGAGTGAGCAAAAACAACTGGAACGGGCAATTGCTGAAATTACCGAAATAGCGCAAGGCTTTGGTCTTGACTTTTATACAATGCGATATGAAATATGTCCTGCAGATATTATTTATACATTCGGCGCTTATGGCATGCCGACACGCTTCAGTCATTGGAGCTTCGGAAAGTCATTTAATAAAATGAAAATGGAATACGATTTTGGCCTCAGCAAAATTTACGAGCTTGTGATTAACTCCGACCCCTGCTTCGCATTTTTGTTAGACGGAAATTCTCTTATTCAAAACAAACTCATTGTTGCCCACGTACTAGCCCATTCTGATTTTTTCAAAAATAATGCGCGCTTTAGCGTTACGAATCGCAATATGGTAGAGAGCATGTCTGCTACTGCAGACCGCATCCATCAATACGCTATGGAGCATGGCGCAGAGAAAGTGGAGCAATTTATCGATGCTATCCTTGCTATTCAGGAGCATGTTGATCCTACAGTTATTAAGCCCTATCAGCTCGATAAAAAACGGTACATTGAAATGATGAGCAGCGAGAGCAGACAAAAGCCTTCCATTACAGCTCGCAGCAGTTATGAAGATCTATGGCGACTGGACAAGGAGGAAGTGCAGCGCGAAGAGGAGCAGGCCCTTCGCAATGAGGAAAGCAAGAAGTTTCCGCCTAGACCCGAAAAGGATCTTGTCTGGTTTATTGAAGAATATTCCCCAGTTCTGGAGGAGTGGCAGCGAGATGTTTTAACGATGCTGCGGGATGAGATGCTCTATTTTTGGCCGCAGATTGAAACCAAGATTATGAATGAAGGCTGGGCTTCCTACTGGCATCAGCGCATCATTCGCGAGCTTGATTTGACCAGCGACGAAACAATTGAATTTGCCAAGCTCAACTCATCTGTAGTAGTGCCGTCAAGGCATAGTCTTAATCCTTACTATTTAGGCCTGAAAATATTTGAAGATATAGAGAAGCGATGGGACAATCCGACAAAAGAAGAGCAGGAGCGCTTTGGAAGAGTGCCGGGAAAGGGACGCGAAAAAATATTCGAGGTGCGGGAACTGGACTCCGACATTTCCTTCCTGCGCAATTATTTGACAAAGGATCTAGTACGTGAGCTTGATTTGTATATTTTCGAGAAAAAAGGTCCGGAGTGGAAGATTACTGATAAATCGTGGGAACATGTACGAGATCAGCTGGTCACCTCGCGCGTTAACGGCGGTTTTCCAAGCATGCTTGTGAAGGATGGCGACTATAATCGCAACGGTGAGCTTTATTTGATTCACCAATTTGAAGGCACGGAGCTGGACCTCAAGTATATTGAGCGTACTTTGCCATACGTCTATAAGCTGTGGGGAAAAAATGTGCATCTTGAAACTGTAGTGGAAGAGAAGCCTATCGTATTCAGCTGCGACGGAAAAAAGACGAACCGCAAGTTTTTATAGCGGTTGATCATTCTCTCGTGGTCACACTGTCCACACTCCGTCATGCGCATTACTAGCAAATCAAGTATCATCGCATTAGAATATTGCATAGACAGCAAAACAGCTCATACAATCGCATGAGCTGTTTTTTGCTGCTCGTTTCAGAACTACAATACTACCTCTCTGCCCGTTTCAGCGGATTTATAAATTGCTGACAATATTTTGATCATGTCTACTCCATGCTCAGGCGTGAGGATCGGCTCTGCTCGCTTCTGCACAACATCGACGAAATGCTTCAAATGCTCGCCATGCGCAGAAATATCTTTCGATTTGATTACAGGCTTCATATCAATTAGCTGGCCTGCTGTCTCTGAGAATATTTCCAGCTTGTCCTTCTTCAAGCTGAAGCCGGACTTCGTGCCGCGCAGCTCAATGAAGTTCATTTCCTCTCCGATATTGGATGCCCAGCTGAATTCAATCTGCAATGTAGCCCCATTCTCGAACCGAATAAAGCCAATTGCCAAATCCTCAACGTCAAATATGCCGTTTTCCTGCTTCTCACCGAAATTGCTATGAGCGGAATCAGCAACCTCATTATCCGCAAATTTGCAGTACGTCGCGCCGGTTACTGCAACCGGCTTCGGATTGCCCATCAGCCACATCGTCAAATCGATAAAATGAACGCCTAGGTCAATTAGCGGGCCGCCGCCGGACAACTCCTTGGTAGTAAACCAGCCGCCCTTGCCCGGAATGCCGCGGCGGCGAATCCATCCGCAGCGGCCTGTATACAGCTCGCCCATCTGGCCGTCAGCAATTAAAGCCTTCAAATATTGCGAGTTGGGCGTAAAACGGTTATTACGCATCGTCATTAACACTTTGCCGCTTTCCTTCGCGGCATCCGCCATCTTCTGTGCTTCCTCCGGACTGACAGCATCAGGCTTCTCGCAAAATACATGCAAACCTGCGTTCAAAGCTGCAATCGCTACCTTGGAATGATACAGGTTAGGCGTACAAATATCTACAGCGTCAAGCATTTCCTTCTGAAGCATCTCATTATAATCTGTATATACTGCCGGAATATTGTGCTCGCGCGCCAAATTCTCTGCGCGCTCTTTATTAATATCGCAGAGCGCTACAATTTCTACTTCCGGGTGAGCCAGCAGCGGCTCCAAGTGTGCATGTCGAAATATGTTGCCCGTTCCTACTACGCCTAGTCTGATTTTATTAGTCATTTTACTTCCTCCCATATGCTAAATAAACGAATGTACATTTTACATAACCCCTGTAAAGGATAAAATTGGTCTACAAAGGCGGACGCTCCCGCTTCTTGCCCGCAATGAATCGACAGCCTCCTTCTTTTCGCTGCATACTCCAGACTCTATGTTTGAGTGAAATTCATTTAATTACTATTAATTGTTTGAATAGTCTGAACAAGATTCGTATAGCTAGTCTGTACACAATTCATAGGGCTTCCCTGGCAAGCATCCTGCTCTGCCACGTACCACTCAATGCCATGCTGCTCACCCCAACGGATGATCGGGTCGAAAGCAATGCTTCCAGTTCCTATTGGCGCAAACATTTGCTCCTCATCATCAGTCATATCCTTCAGGTGAATAATCGGCATTCTATTCTCAAAAGGGGCAATATAACTTTCAATATCCCTTCCCGCCTTTTTGATCCAGTACACATCAAGCTCAGCGAATATCAAGTTGTCCGGCACTGGCTCTAGCAAATAATTCAGTGCATCCGTCGCCTCAATCATCGTGTCAAATTCAAAAGCATGATTATGATAGCTGATTCTTAAATTACGATCGGCCACTGCCGCGGCTGCTTCGTTTAATTGTTGCCTAATCTTACGATACCCTTCCTCATTGCGCAAATCCGCCGGGAGACTAGGACAAATGATATCTCGGGTCTTAAACAGCAGCGCTTCCTCGGCTACCTGCTCCAGCTCATTAATAATTCGATCGTAGGACACATGCATGCCTGCTGTTTGCAGACCAAGCGAATTAATCAGCTCAGCAAGCTCCTTCGGCTCATACCCATGGTAACCTGCAAGCTGAACGCCGGCCCATCCCATTTCCTTAAGCGCTTTCAAGGTGCCCGGGAAATCCTTGCTGCATTCTTCGCGAAGCGTGTACAGCTGGACAGCTAATTTATGCTGCATTTCTTCATCTCCTATCGCCTTCCATAATATTGCTTTTGCTATTCAGTATACCTGCAAATGCCTAATAAGTCGTTTACCTCTCTTACGAAATTGTTTACTTATCTTACGATTTGCTATACACTCACAGCAAAGCCCAATTCCTTATAGCAGGAGGGACTGCATTTGCATATTGTTACTGCCAACTATATTAAGCATTTTCGTTCCTTTCATTCAAAGCGCAGTTTTTTTCCCAGCCATTATCTTTTAAGACTGCAGGCAGAAGGCACAAGCCAATCTCTAATCAACAATAAGCTGTACACGATAGTGCCAGGCGACTTGCTGCTCGTAAAGCCTAATGACTCCTATGAGCTCCATATACCGATTGATGAGCATTCGCAGGCGTATAGCGCAGATTACTATCTGACCGTTGATACAGCTCAAGCTGACTGGCTGGAAAGCTGGTGGAGCGGCTATGAGCAGCTGTCTCATGTCCATATTGGAGTGGATGAGTTTACGATCAATTATTGGAAGATGCTTATGTACGAAAAACGAAGAGTGAAGGATGCTGATCCCGAACTGCTTACCTATTTGACCAGAAGCCTGCTGCTTCATATTAAACGGATCATTGCTAACCAAGAGTTCAGTATAGGAAATATAAGCGAACGTACTATAGCGAGTCGTATTAAAATGTACATTGAGCGCCATGCGACGGAGCCGTTGACACTAGAAGCGATATCCCGCTATGCCGGCCTTGGCGTCTCAAGGGCATCCCAGCTGTTCCGGGAAACCTACAGGCAATCGATATTTGATTATGTTATTGAGGTTCGGCTCTCGATCGCGCAGGAACGCATCCTGTTTTCAGATACAACCTTGCAGGAAGTGGCCTTTCAATGCGGCTTTGCGAATTATACGCACTTCAACCGCATTTTCCGTTCCCGCTTCGATATGTCGCCGAGCACGTACAAAAAATTGTACAGCCCAAGCTAGTTAAAGAATAGCTCTTCTTTAAAATAAAAAAGCAGGAGTATTCCGCTCAGCGGCTTGCTCCTGCTTTTTAATCTTATCTAGGCGCTGCCATCGACTGTGAGATGGCATTTATAAGGGCTCCCAAATCTTGGCTCACCGATTGTGCATGCATGCCAGGAGCAGCCACTTTGAAAGCTGCCAGCTTGCTGCGCAATTGATCGTCCGAGGTAACATAAAACTTGTACGTAGGATATTGCCAGGATAACGATGAAAGAGTCTGCTTCTCAACCATTTTTTGCTTGCCGTTATTATCAACCTGGATGCCAACGAGAACATCGTTGTTATGCATAACGACTTCCGCAGCCTGAATCCCGTTCATACGCAATACAACCTGCTTCATTTGCTCTTGATTGATACGTCCGCGCCCATCCTCCGTCGCCTTTGGTTGAGCAAAACGCTGCTCATAAGGGGTTCCATCAGCAAGCTGCTGGATGGTGTTCGGCTCTGACAGCTTCTTCACTCGGTTTATCGACTGATTTTTTGCCGTCTGTCCACATGCGCAAGAAAGTAAAATAAGGCTTGTTAATGCAGCAGCAGTATAAAGCTGCGCCCATTGTCGTTTCATTTCAAGCACCTCCGTCTGTATGTTATTAACATTTGCAGAGATGCTTGAATTATTCATCATCGCTTTTATACTTGGCTTGACTAACGATTCAGCAAGCTTCCGACATATCGAAGCAATTCATTAGAGCAAACGGAGCAGTAGCCATGCTCATCCATTAATCTGCGCGTCACCTCATTGATTCGTTTCAACTGGCTTTCATCCGGCGTTTTAGTCGAGGTTGTAATTTTCACAATATCCTTCAAATCAGAGAACAGCTTTTTCTCGACCGCTTCACGCAGCCTTTCATGACTTGTAAAATCAAATTTTTTACCTTTTCTAGAATAAGAGGAAATACGAATAAGTATTTCTTCTCTAAACGCTTTTTTCGCATTTTCCGAAATGCCGATCTGCTCTTCAATCGATCTCATAAGCCGCTCATCCGGGTCCATTTCCTCGCCAGTAAGCGGGTCTTTTATTTTTGTCCAATTGCAATAGGCTTCTATATTGTCCAAATAATTATCAAACAAAGTACGGGCTGACTCCTCATACGAATACACAAAAGCTTTTTGAATTTCTTTTTTAGCCAAATCGTCATATTCCTTGCGTGCAATAGAAATATAATTCAAGTACCGCTCCCGCTCCTCCTTCGTAATAGAAGGATGCTGATCCAGCCCTTCCTTAAGTGCGCGCAGCACATCCAGCGCATTGATGCAAGACATATCCTGCTTGATTAGAGCGCTTGATACTCTGTTAATAACGTAACGCGGGTCTATCCCGGTCATGCCTTCCTCTAAATATTCATTTTGCATTTCCACCAAATCCGCATCCTTGAAGCCTTCAACTTCTTCCCCGTCATACATGCGCATTTTTTTAATGAGATCCATGCCTTGCTTTTTTGTTTCCTTCAACCGGGTAAGTATTGAAAAAATCGACGCCGCGCGCAATGCGTGTGGGGCGATATGGATATGCCTCATATCACTTTGGCCAATCAGCTTCGTCAGTATTTTCTCTTCCTCCGACACCTTGAGATTGTACGGAATCGGCATGACGATCATTCTGGATTGCAGCGCCTCATTCTTTTTATTGCTTATAAACGTTTTATACTCCGTTTCATTTGTATGAGCTACGATCAGTTCATCCGCACTGATTAATGCAAATCTGCCTGCCTTGAAGTTGCCTTCCTGCGTCAATGACAGCAAATGCCATAGAAACTTTTCATCGCATTTGAGCATTTCCTGAAACTCCATTAAACCGCGATTCGCTTTATTAAGCTCGCCGTCAAAACGATATGCCCGGGGATCAGATTCTGAGCCATATTCTGAAATCGTAGAAAAGTCAATGCTGCCGGTAAGATCAGCGATATCCTGCGACTTCGGATCGGAAGGGCTGAAGGTGCCTATTCCTACCCGATTGTCTTCGGAAATAAAAACACGTTCTACCTGCACATCCTCAATAACCCCGTTATAATCAGTTTGCAGCTTCAACTGGCAGGACGGACATAAATTGCCTTCAATGCGAATGGACAGCTCCTTCTCAATTTCCGGCCGCAGTTCATGCGGGATAAGATGCAATGGATCTTCATGCATAGGGCAATCCTTTATCGCATACACCGCACCGCGGTCAGTACGCGAAAAGCGCTCCAGCCCCTTTTTAAGCATCGTAACAATGGTGGATTTCCCTCCGCTTACCGGGCCCATCAATAGCAAAATCCGCTTTCGAACATCTAACCTGCGAGCGGATGAATGAAAATATTCTTCTACCAGCTTCTCTAATGTTTGATCCAGTCCAAATATTTCTTGTTCAAAAAACTTATATCTCTTACGGCCATCTACGTGCTCCACCCCATAAGAAACAATCATTTCGTAGACACGTGAATGCGCCGTCATTGCAGGAGAAGGATCCTTTTTTAATATTTCAATATAATCCTTAAACGACCCTACCCACGCTAACCGTTCACTTTCCGCCTGATACTCCGACAACCGCTTGAAAATATCCATGCTGCGCCTCCTCCCAACGCTTTATAAGTCCGCTATCCTTAAAGGTTTGATCGGGATACTGAACTATTCGCCTCTTCGTTCGACCGCTATAGCCATTCACAACAAATAAATATGAAGTATTACATTTCTATGCTTATCTTCCTAGGAAATTGCCCACTATTTTATTTTGTCTTCCACTTCGTTCTCCAGAATTCGCAATCCTTTGCTATAATAGCTACATATGAATGCGAATAGAGGAGAAACAAATGGCTGTTAGCAAAGAGGAAGAGCTGTACCGTCCACTCAAGGCTTTTTATGAGCAGCTAGGTTATCAGGTGCGCAGTGAAGTGCTGCACTGCGATCTGGTTGCGGTTCATCCCGAATCCGGACATACAGTGATTGTGGAAATGAAAAAAACGTTCAACCTTGCCTTGCTGCTGCAAGGAGTTGAACGTTTAAGATTGGATTACGATGTAGTGCTCGCCGTTGAACGCAACCGAAAAAAAAGCGGCGCTCACAATCAGCGCTTTGGCGATCTGACCGAGCTGTGCCGGCTGCTTGGCATAGGCCTTGCCACCGTTACCTTTTATAAAACAAAAGCGCCCGTCATCGATATGCTCTGTGAGCCTGGCGATCCGCCAGTGCGCGGCATAAGACGCAGAAAGCAACAAAATTTGCTGCGTGAATTCAATGAACGAAGCGGCGATTATAATGTAGGCGGCAGCACTGGCCGCAAGCTTGTTACCGCCTACAGGGAAAAATCTTTGCGCTGCGCCTATGTGATACATAAGCTCGGAACTGCAGCTCCAAGACAGGTTGCAGCGATAACGAAAAATCCACGCAGCAGCTTGCTGCTGCAAAATAATTATTACGGCTGGTTTGAACGCGTAGAGCGCGGCATCTACAAGCTTCGCCCTGAGGGAGAAGCGGCATTAATTGAATATAAAGAGGTTATGCAGGAATGGATTACTAGCTGCGAGCTGTAAATTCTTCAATCGCTTCAACCATTCGCTTGATGCCCTGCATTGTGCGCTCTCCTGTATTGTACGTGTAGTTGAGACGCATCGTGTTGCGAATTGGCTCGTTCGCAAAGAATGAGCTGCCAGGCACGAAAGCCACACCCTTTTGAACCGCACTGCGCAGCAATATTTCGGCATCCAGTCCGTCAGGCAGCTGCGCCCATAGGAACATGCCCCCCTTAGGCTGATCCCATGTTAAGCCGGGAACCTGCTGCTGGCGGAGAAGCTCATCCATCTCCAGCATGCGTGCTTTATAATTGCGGGAAATGACAGTAATATGCGCATCCAAATCAAATCCTTGCAGCAATTGGCTAAGCACCTGCTGATCGAGTGCACTAGAATGCAAATCAGCAGCCTGCTTTGCCTTTTCCATCATACGAATAACTTGGTTGTCGCCGATAGCCCAGCCTGTGCGCAGCGCTGGCGCAACCGTTTTGGAAAACGTGCTCGTATATATAACAGGGCCGCCTTCAACGGATTCCTGCAGAGAAAACAAGGATGGATACGTTTGATCCTCATCAAATTTAATGTCTCCGTATGGATCATCCTCAATGATGGGTATATTATTGGCAACGCACAATTCAAGCACCTGCTTGCGGCGTTCTGTGCTCCATACGCGGCCCGTTGGATTGCCGAAGGTTGGAACAGCATACATCAGCTTTGGCTGATGCTTGGCAATCAATTCTGCTGCCGCTTCTGGAATGATGCCGAATTCATCACTTTCCGCCGCTACTACCTTTAGGCCATGCAGTGAAAACACTTGCAAGCTGGCAAGGTAAGTCGGCTTTTCAACCAGTACGGTGTCGCCTGGCTCTGTCAGCACGCCTACCAGCAAATCAATCGCTTGCTGCGAGCCGGTTGTCAGCAGCATTTGATGCGGCTGAACAAACATGTTTTTAGCAGCCATGCGTTCACAAAGCTGCTCGCGCAGCGGCAAATAGCCTTCGGTCAAGCCATATTGCAAAGCGCCCTTGCCTGCTGTGAATACGCGGTCTGCAGCGGCGCGTACTGCCTCAACTGGAAATAGCTCTTCAGCAGGCAAGCCGCCTGCGAATGAAATCATGTCCTTGCCTTGTGTCAGCTTTAATATGTCTCTTACCGCTGACGATTGTAATTGCGATACTCTGGATGAAAAACGATAATTCATGATACTTGCTCCTCCTTGCACACTCTCTGCTCTGTAATTAAAGTTCTACCTTCTATGTTAACAATGTGTTCACAACTTTTAAAGTTTTCTTTTTGTGACTTCTTGGTTATAATATACTTAGTTAACGTGGAGGTGTCCGATTTATGAACTTTGTAATTGTTATGACCGTTTTCGTTCTAATGCTTACAGCGATCCTTACTAGCTCGTATAACGAAGACAAGACAAGCGGACTGTAAGCAAGCCATTGCGTTTACTCTTTTTTTTAAACAAATGAAGCTTCCCATCCAAGCGATTGCTGTGGTCAGGGAAGCTTCATTGCGTTATTAACGGCTCCGAGTATTCGTGATGCCTTGTTTTCTAACGACGTAGATGACCCATTTCCACCATGCAATCTTTGCATACATCACGTTCTTTGAATTCGGAAACTTCGTTCATCGAGCCGCAGAAAACACATTTTGGACGATATCTTTCTAGAATGATATGATCAGCCTGAACAAATATTTCAACAGGATCGCCTTCATTCATCATATAGCGTTTGCGCAATGACTTCGGAAGAACAATGCGTCCTAGCTGGTCTACCTTTCTAACTACTCCTGCTGGTTTCATCACTTTCACCTCTTTATGTCTAGTTTTGCAAGTTGTCGTGAAACCTTTGCACTACTTATGTTTCGACGGAAATCAAAAAATTCCTTCTGGGTTTAACAATTTTTTAAAACAGTGTTTTAAATCAGTGATTGAAATCCGTTTTGGCGTAAAGCCTCGAACAATATTATGGCTGCGGAGTTGGAAAGATTTAAAGATCTTACTTCCGTTGTCATCGGCATACGTATACAATTATCAATGTTTTCATCGATAAGCTGCTGCGGCAGTCCCTTCGTTTCCTTGCCAAATACTAACATATCTCCATCTTTATATTGTATGTCGGAATATATTTTGTGGGCCCGTGTGCTGGCATAATAAAATTGGCTGCCCGCGTACTTTTCCTGCAGCTCTGCAAAGCTGTCATAGTAATGAACCTGAACTGCATGCCAATAATCAAGCCCGGCACGTTTAAGCGTACGGTCATCTGTATTGAAGCCAAGCGGTCTGACGAGATGCAAATGCGCTCCGGTTGCAGCGCAGGTACGAGCTATATTACCTGTGTTTGCTGGAATTTCAGGCTCGACCAGAACAATATGGAATGGCATTTTCCCTCACCTCCGATTTTTAATTATTTATCCAGCAATTTTACATTGCCTTTACGCAACGTTAATCTTCTTCGCATTTTATATCGTCATAATGAAATTACTATAACGGATGTGAAGGAGAGCTACCGATGTCCAAAAAAATATTGGTCGTAGATGATGAGCCCTCAATCGTAACACTTTTGCAATTCAATCTTAATCTAGCAGGCTATGAAGTCAAATGTGTACATGATGGCGAAGCTGTATTTGAAACCTTATCCACTTTCAGGCCAGATCTTATTATACTTGATCTTATGCTTCCCAAAATGGACGGCATCCAGGTTTGCCGCGAGCTGCGCAAGCAAAATAACGCGGTCCCTATTATCATGCTTACCGCCTTGCAAGACATTACGGATAAAATTATTGGTCTCGATAACGGCGCCGATGATTATATGACCAAGCCCTTCAGCACACAGGAGCTATTGTCCCGCATCAACGCTTTGTTCCGAAGACTGCATCCCATACCGGGCATTGCTGAAGAGACCACATTTACGATCGGCAAGCTTTCAGTGCTCGTCGAACAAAGAGAAGTGCTGCTCGATGGCAATAAAATCGAGATTACGCCGAAGGAATTTGAGCTGCTGCAGTTTCTATGCCAGCATAAAGGCCGCGTCCTAAGCCGGCAGCAGCTGCTTCACGGCGTATGGGATTATCATTTCCTCGGCGATACGCGCATCGTTGACGTGCACATTAGCCATTTGCGGGATAAAATCGAAAAAAATGCACGAAATCCTGAGTTCATCATTACAATCCGCAATGTCGGCTACAAGCTTATAGACCCTTCTGCACGTGAAGAAAGCCGAATTGTATAGCCAACAAGCAACAAGAACCGCCCATACCTTTCACCAAAGGTATGGGCGATTGTATTTGTCTTCATTAGCCGTTGCGTTTTTGGAAATCTGTCATGAATTGCGCGAGCGCCTGGCAGCTTTCAAGCGGAACTGCGTTATAAGTAGAAGCGCGAAGCCCGCCTACATCACGATGGCCTTTCAAGCCTACAAAGCCCTGCTGCTCGGATTCCTTAACGAACAGCTTTTCCAGCTCCTCATTAGCAAGGCGGAAAGTAATATTCATTCTTGAACGGCTGTCAGCTTGCGCGCAGCCAGCGTAGAAGCCACCGCTTTGATCGATAGTCTGATAGATCAAATCGGTTTTTTGACGGTTATAATTCTCCATCTCGGCAACTCCGCCCATCTCTTTAATCCATTCCAACATAAGCTTCACCATGTAAACGGAGAAGGATGGCGGCGTATTATATAAAGAGTTGCTTTTCGTATGAGTGCTGTAACGAAGCATTGTCGGAATATTTTTCGGGCTTTTCTCCGCCAGGTCATCACGAATAATAACGACAGTTACCCCGGACGGTCCAAGATTTTTTTGTGCGCCTGCATAAATCATGCCAAATTGCTCAATTTGCAGTGGACGGCTCAAAATGTCACTGGACATATCTGCAACCAGCGGAACATCGCCCGTTACAGGGAAGCTGTTGAATTGAGTGCCGCCAATCGTTTCATTGGATGTAAGATGCAAATATGCGGCTTGCTCGGGAATAACAATTTCTGAAGCTGCAGGCATTCTCATAAATTTATCCGCCTCTGTCGAAGCAGCTATGACTGTCTCACCGATCAGCTCAGCTTCTTTAATCGCTTTGCCTGCCCACGCGCCAGTGTTTATATAAGCGCCTTTCTTGCCTTCAGTTAGTAGATTCATAGGAATCATAGCAAACTGCGTGCTTGCACCACCCTGCAAAAACAATACTTGATAGCCTTCCGGAATAGCAAGAAGCTCCTTAAGCAGTGCTTGAGCTTCGTTGTTCACTTGCTCATAGATGGCGCTTCTATGCGACATCTCCATAATCGACATGCCTGCACCATTATAATCAACAAACTGCTCCTGCGCTCTGTTTAGAACAGCTAGCGGCAGCGCTGCCGGACCGGCATTGAAATTAAAAGCTCGTTTCATCGTACAGTCTCCACCTCTCTATATCCATTTTATATAAATTAGCAAATGTAGTTCAATGTTAAAAGCTTCCATCAGAAAGATTAGCAGTCAAAATACAAACTATATTCATGCGGATGTACGCGAGTAGAAACAGCGCGCGCATCCTGGCGCTTTAACGAAATATAATTGTTAATAAAGTCCTGCGAGAACACGCCGTTTTCTGTCAAGAAATCAGAATCGGCCTCCAATGCATTAAGCGCCTCGTCCAACGTTCCTGGCACGCTGCGGATTTCACGTTTTACTGCATCAGGCAGCTCATAAATATTGTTGTCAAAAGGTCCAAAGCCTAAAGCAGTCGGATCAAGCTTGCGCTTGATGCCATCAAGTCCGGCAAGCAGCATCGCTGCAAATGCCAAATACGGATTTGCTGTAGAATCCGGCGTTCTGAACTCAATGCGGCAGCCCTTTGGCGTTACTGCAGCGATTGGGATACGAACCGCAGCTGAACGGTTGCCTCTGGAAAACACGAGGTTGACAGGGGCTTCGTAACCAGGCACAAGACGCTTAAAGGAGTTCGTGCTTGGATTTGTAATTGCGATTAGCGCCGGAGCATGATAGAGCAATCCGCCGATATAATGCATGGCCAGCTCGCTCAAATTGCCGTATGTGCCGCGTTCATAGAACAATGGCTTCTCTCCATCAAAAATCGAGGAGTGAACGTGCATTCCGCTTCCGTTCTCGCCAAATAGCGGCTTAGGCATAAAGGTAGCTGTCTTTCCCCATTTGCGTGCTACATTTTGTACGATATATTTATATTTCATAAGATTGTCAGCTGATTTTGTCAATGTATCGAAACGGAAGTTGATTTCCGCATGACCTGCCGTACCGCCTTCATGGTGATGACGCTCAACACGAAGACCTGCCTGCTGCATCGTTTCAACCATGTCGCTGCGAATGTCCTGCTGGGAATCAATCGGCGCTACAGGCACATAGCCGCCTTTTACTTTCACCTTGAAACCAAGGTTGCCGCCTTCTTCCTCACGGCCAGAATTCCAGCCAGCTTCTTCAGAATCAACACTGAAGAAAGAACGGTTCATCGAGCTCTCAAAACGGACATCGTCAAATACGAAAAATTCAGATTCAGGAGCAAAAAACGCAGTTGTTCCGATTCCCGACTGCTGCAAATAAGCTTCAGCTTTCTGAGCTATCGTACGCGGATCACGATCATACTTCACTCCATCTGGAGTAAATACACTACACATGATGTTAAGAGTGGGATGCATGGTAAATGGATCTTCGAACATCGATGTAATATCAGGCATCATAACCATATCCGATTCTTCCACACTGCGGAAACCGGAAATTGAGGATCCATCAAAAGCAACACCATTATGGAAAGTATCCTCATCAACCTCTGTTGCAGGGAGTGTTATGTGATGTGCGCGACCTGCAATATCCACGAACCGAAAATCCACAAACTGGATGTTTTTTTCTTTTATCTGCTCCAAAACCTTATGAACTGACATCAAAACTTCCTCCATTTCCGAACGTTTGCATAATTTTGAACTCAATTGTTCAATTTTTTTGCAAAACCATGTCGTTATTATAAAACTCCCCTTTCCTCTGCGTCAATAGCTATGTCAGATATTTATAATTCTTATGTCAGATAAGCTAACAAGAAGCGCAGATTCCAGGTCATTGACATGGCCTTCGAGAAACAGTGTCATTTTACATAACAGTAAATACGAACATTGATGCTTGTAAAATAAAATACTGAAACAGTAACTTCGGACGAAGCCGAAATCGTTATTTCAATGAAAACAGCTAATTTTCTCTTATAACGAAACTCAACAACCCTATGCGTGTCTGCACCACCTCAAACGTCTCAATGTATATGAATTTTCATACAGATTTGGTCGGTGCCACCTCAAAACGTCTTAATGTATATGAAATTTCATATACAATACACTGAAATGCCCAAAAAAACATAATTGTATATGAAATTTCATACAGATTTGGTCGGTGCCACCTCAAAACGTCTCAATATATATGAAATTTCATATACAATACACTGAAATGCCCAAAAAAACACAATTGTATATGAAATTTC
>NZ_JBOZWO010000057.1:0-30556 GCF_050864975.1 Paenibacillus sp. GXUN7292
TAAAAAAAAACGACCCGTCCCCCTAAAGGGAACTGGTCGTTTCTCTTTCCTAGACTATATTATAAACTTAGTGTTTCTTTACTTTTAGACGGTTCATAGCACGTTGCAGCGCGAGCTCAGCGCGACGGAAATCGATCTCGTCACGGCGTGCTACAGAAAGTCTCTGTTCTGCACGCTGCTTTGCAGCTTCTGCACGCTCAGTATTGATATCCACTGAAAGTTCAGCACTTTCAGCAAGAATAACTACTTTATCTTTGCGAACCTCGATAAAGCCGCCATGAACAGCTACTGTATCCACACTTCCATCACGTTTAATCGTAACTGGAGCAATACGAAGGGGTGTTACAAATGGAATGTGATTAGACATAATGCCTAGTTCACCTTCTGAGCCTGTTACACTAACCATAGTCGCTTGTTCTCCGTATACTTTACGCTCAGGAGTTACAATTTCTACCAAAAAGGTGTTCATGTTGATTCCTCCTGCCCTTCGCTATTAAAGCGTATTGGCTTTCTCCACGGCCTCTTCAATCGCACCTACATAACGGAATGCTTCTTCCGGAAGGTCGTCATGCTTGCCGTCGAGAATTTCTTTAAAGCTGCGTACAGATTCTTGAACAGGTACGTATTTACCTTTCAGACCTGTAAACGGCTCAGCTACGTGGAACGGCTGGGATAGGAATAGCTGGATTTTACGCGCACGGCTAACCGTTAGCTTGTCTTCCTCGCTAAGCTCATCCATACCAAGGATTGCGATAATATCTTGAAGCTCTTTGTAGCGCTGAAGAATTTTCTTAACGCCTTGAGCTACGTTGTAATGCTCCTCGCCTACTACATCCGGGCTAAGAATACGGGATGAGGATGCAAGCGGGTCAACCGCAGGGAAAATACCCATCTCAGAAATCTTACGCTCAAGGTTAGTCGTTGCGTCAAGGTGAGCAAACGTTGTTGCTGGAGCTGGATCCGTATAGTCATCGGCAGGAACATAAATCGCTTGAATCGATGTAACCGAACCTTTTTTAGTGGAAGTAATACGCTCTTGCAGCTGACCCATTTCAGTTGCAAGTGTTGGCTGATAACCAACCGCAGATGGCATACGGCCAAGTAGGGCGGATACTTCAGAACCTGCTTGTGTGAAGCGGAAAATGTTATCTACAAATAGTAGAACGTCTTTACCCTCTTCATCACGGAAATATTCAGCCATTGTAAGTCCTGTCAAAGCAACACGCTGACGTGCGCCTGGAGGCTCATTCATTTGTCCGAATACCATAGCTGTTTTGCTTAGTACGCCAGAGTCCTTCATCTCATGGTACAAGTCGTTACCTTCACGAGTACGCTCACCAACGCCCGCGAAAACGGAAATACCGCCATGCTCTTGGGCAATGTTATTGATAAGCTCCTGGATAGTAACTGTTTTACCTACACCTGCACCACCGAACAGACCGATTTTACCGCCTTTTGCGTATGGCGCAAGAAGGTCGATAACTTTAATGCCTGTCTCCAAAATTTCAGCTTGTGTAGACAAGTCTTCAAATGCTGGAGCACTGCGGTGAATTGGAAGATTTTGCTCAGATGTAACGTCGCCAGCTTCGTCAATTGGCTCGCCAAGTACGTTAAATACACGGCCAAGCGTTGGAGCTCCGACTGGAATTGTAATAGGTGCGCCGGTGTCTGTAACTTCCATGCCACGAACGAGTCCATCAGTCGTGCTCATTGCAACAGCACGAACCAAGTTGTCACCGAGGTGAACAGCAACTTCAAGCGTAAGCTTAATGTCAACTCCGCCTGCTTTTGCTTTCTGCTCGATTTTGACTGCGTTCAAAATTTCCGGCAGGTTGCCGCGTTCGAACTCGATGTCGACGACCGGACCCATGACGGATACAACGCGTCCTTTTTTCATTGTTTTCCCTCCTGGTTCCTTCTTATATGCCTTATGATTGCGCGTTTGCTCCCGCAACAATCTCAGAAATTTCTTGCGTAATTGCAGCCTGACGTGCACGGTTGTACGTCAGAGTCAATTGGTTAATCATCTTCGTAGCATTTTTCGTTGCGCTTCCCATCGCTGTCATACGTGCCCCAAATTCACTTGCTTTGCCATCCAGCAAAGCGCTGTAAATTAAGGTTTCAGCATATTTAGGCAGAAGCACTTCAAGCACGCCCTCCGGTGACGGCTCATACTCGTAGGTGGAAACCGTAGTTCCCTCGCTTATTTCATCAAGTGGAAGCAAGCGCATATCAGTCGGAATTTGTGTCAATGCGTTAACGAATTTATTGTAGAACACATAAAGCTCGTCATAAGCGCCTTCAGAGAAGTTTTTAACCGCTGCGTGTGCAATATTTTTAATATCGCCGAATACCGGAGCATCAGGAAGGCCAGTAACCTCCTCAACGATCGGCATATTGCGGCGACGGAAATATTCACGGCCTTTGCGTCCGATAACGAATAGTACATATTCATCAGCAGATGCATGCTTCTCACGAATCGTTTGAGTTACTTTACGAAGAATGTTGGCATTGTAGCCTCCCGCCAAACCACGATCAGATGTAATGACAAGATAGCCTGTACGCTTAATCTGACGCTTCTCCAGCATCGGATGCTTAACGTCCTTGGTGCCAGCAGCAATGCTCGCTACCACTTCCTTCAGCTTTTCTGCGTACGGACGAGCTGCTTGTGCAGCCTCTTGCGATTTGCGCAGCTTGGATGCTGCAACCATTTCCATCGCTTTCGTGATTTGCTTCGTATTTTGTTTACTCTTAATTTCGCGCTTAATATCACGCATGCCTTTTGCCATTTGGTTTCACCCGCCTTTGTTGCCTAGATCACGATCCAGGCCTGGTAAGGGACCTGCACCCGGCTATGCAGCCAGGGCAGGTGAACTTATATCCCATCTATTGTTAAGCCGATACAGCAAAGCTTTTCTTAAACTTGTTAATTGCATCAACAAGTGCTTTCTCGTTGTCTGCAACCAATTCCTTAGTATCGCGGATTGATTGACCGATTTCTGGATGACTAGTATCCAAGAAATCATGGAATTCTTTCTCAAAGCGAAGGATGTCTTGAACTGGAATATCATCAAGATGGCCTTTAACAGCTGCGAAGATTGAAATAACTTGCTTCTCAACTGGCATCGGCATGTTAACGCCCTGCTTAAGAATTTCCATTGTACGCTCACCGCGGTTCAGACGAGCAAGTGTAGACTTGTCCAAATCAGAACCAAACTGGGAGAACGCTTGAAGTTCGCGATATGCCGCAAGGTCAAGACGAAGCGTACCGGCAACTTTTTTCATCGCTTTAATTTGTGCAGCACCACCAACGCGGGAAACAGAAATACCTACGTTAACCGCTGGACGTTGGCCGGAGTAGAACAAGTCTGACTCTAGGAAAATCTGTCCGTCAGTGATGGAAATAACGTTGGTAGGAATGTATGCCGAAACGTCAGATGCTTGTGTCTCGATAAATGGCAATGCCGTTAGCGATCCGCCGCCAAGCTCGTCATTAAGCTTAGCTGCACGCTCTAGCAAGCGGGAGTGCAAGTAGAATACGTCCCCTGGATAAGCCTCGCGGCCCGGTGGACGGCGCAGCAATAGCGAAAGCTCGCGGTATGCTGCAGCTTGTTTGGAAAGGTCATCATAGATAACAAGAACGTGTTCGCCCTTGTACATGAAGTACTCTCCCATCGAGCAGCCTGCATAAGGCGCCAAGAACAGCAACGGAGCCGGCTCTGATGCACCTGCAGTTACAACGATTGTGTAGTCAAGAGCACCGTGACGGCGCAATGTTTCAACTACGTTAGCTACAGTGGATTGCTTTTGTCCAACAGCTACATAGATACATTTTACGCCTGTGCCTTTTTGGTTGATAATTGCGTCAATCGCAATTGTAGTTTTACCTGTTTGACGGTCACCGATAATAAGCTCACGTTGTCCGCGGCCGATTGGTACCATCGAGTCAATGGCTTTAATACCTGTTTGCATTGGCTCATGAACCGATTTACGTGCAATTACGCCTGGAGCAGGAGATTCAATTGGACGAGTATGCTTCGTGTTAATTGGTCCTTTTCCATCAAGCGGTTGGCCAAGCGGGTTAACAACGCGGCCTAGCAATTCCTCACCAACAGGAACCTCCATGATACGGCCTGTGCGCTTAACTTGATCGCCTTCACGAATATCTGTGTAAGGACCAAGAATAACAACGCCCACGTTGCTTTCCTCAAGATTGAGTGCCATGCCCACAACACCATTAGCGAATTCGAGCAATTCTCCCTGCATCGCATTTTCAAGCCCGTGGACACGAGCGATTCCGTCACCGACATTAATAACAGTGCCGACCTCAACTACTTCAATTTCGGATTTATATTGTTCGATCTGCTGCTTAATCAGCGTGCTGATTTCATCAGGTCTGATACTCAATTCGTTCACCCCTATCTACCTTGCCTTAGATTTTTAAAGACTTTTGCAAACGCTCTAGCTTGCCGGACAAGCTTCCGTCGTACAGCCGATCTCCGATACGTACCTGTACGCCACCTAGCAGCTCAGGAGCGGCAACCTGCGTTGCGATAATAGTTTTGCCTTCAATTTGTCCGAATTGTGCGGACAGACCCGCCAGCTCTTCGTCCGTCAGCGGCTTGGCGGAATATACAACTGCATGAGCCTGACCTAATGCTTCTCCTGCAATTTTAACAAATGCCTCATAAGTAACCGCAATTAGCGACTGGCGGCCGCGTGCAATAATAAGCTGCAGCGTATTAAGCACAAGCGCAGGGACCTGCGCGCCAAAAGTGCTCTCTACAAGCTCCGCCTTCTTCTCCAAAGCAACGTTTGGCGAAGACAATACTTTGACAGCATCCTCATTTTGATTTAATGTATCGACTACCAGCTTCAGACCAGCCTCGATTTCAGAAACATTGCCACCATTTGAAGCGAGCTCGAACAATGCTTTAGCGTAGCGCTTCGCTACGACTGCATCCCGGCTCATTTGCTCCCTACCTCTTTCAGGTACTGATTAACAATTTGCTCTTGAGACTTTTCATCCACTTGCTTCTCAATAATTTTGGAAGCGATTTGAACAGAAATCCCGCCAACTTCACTGCGAAGGGCAGCAATCGCATTGTTCTTTTCGCTTTCAATATCTTTAAGAGCATCGTCTTTCAGACGAGTAGCTTCTGCTTTCGCAGATTGTACAATATCTTCCGCTTGCTTCGAGCTTGTTGCTCGTGCTTGCTCAATAATTTCATAAGCTTCCTTACGAGCCTGTTGAAGCGCTTCTTTTTGCTCAGCCATTGCTTGCTCGGCTTGCTGACGGCTAGTATCCGCCGAATTCATCTGCTCGAGCACCAGCTGTCTGCGTTTTTCCATTACGCCGAACAAAGGACCAAACGCCCATTTATTCAATGCCCAATACAAAAACAAGAATGCAATGATCGCTATAATTGTTGATGTTGGTTCAAAATTCATAGCTGCCACTCCTTTCCTATCCATTAATAACGGCTAAATTGAAACTGTTTCCTGCCCTTGAGACAGGCAAAACTTGCAATGAATACGACTTATTGCCTAGATACATGACGTATTCCTATTTATCTGACTTTAGCAAACAGGGCCGGAAACAACACGACGGCTCCTGTAATTTTCAATCATAAGAAAGGCGAAGAGGGCTAGGCCTTCCCCGCCGGTAAGCGCACTATTATCTAAAGAACGCCAAGAAGCCGATAACAACGCCGATGATTGGAACAACCTCAACGATACCAGCACCGATAAACATAGTAGTTTGTAGAGCAGATTTTTGCTCTGGCTGACGAGCGATACCTTCAACTGTTTTACTTACGATCATACCGTTACCAATACCTGCGCCGATCGCGCCCAAACCTACTGCAATAGCTGCTGCCAATACTTCCATTTGAAAAATCCTCCTCGAAAGATCATTTTTATTTGTTAAATCTATTTAAGTTATCTTCCTCCAGCGGCATGCGCTGAATTGAAGTTCAAGCACTGTATTAATGCTCTTCGTCGCTAAGCGTAGCTTGCGAGATATAAACCATTGTTAGTACTGTAAATAGGAACGCCTGAATTGCACCGATAAAGATACTGAAGCCCTGCCATGCAACAAGGAATGGAATCCCTGTCCAACCTAGCATTAGGATTGTTGCAATCAATACTTCACCCGCATAAATGTTAGCGAACAAACGCAGAGCAAGCGTAACCGGCTTTGCAATTGTTTCAATCAAGTTAACCGGGAAGAAGATCGGGTACGGCTTAAAGTAATGCTTCAAGTAATCTCTTCTGTTCAATCTCATACCTAGGAAGTGAACAAGCACGAAGACAATAAGCGCAAGTCCAGTAGTGACCGACAAGTCTGCTGTAGGCGACTTCCACCAAGCAAGATGCACTGCATTATCATGACTGCTCAAATATTCTTGAGTAATGCCTAGCCATGCAATCGGTTCTGTAACTGTCGTGTTGATAAGCAGAGGCAATCCTAGCAGGTTAGAGATGAAGATGAACATAATCAACGTCATTCCAAGAGCCAGGTATGGCCGAACCTTGTGTACAGGCATAGAGCTCGCAATCGTTGAATGCATAAAGTCTACTGCCCACTCCAAAAAGTTCTGCATCTTGGAAGGGTTTTCGACTGACAAATTGCGAACACACAGCCTCGCTACTACTAGCGTAATGACAACGGAAACGAGAATGGGAATAATCGCCGCAATATCAAAAGTTAATCCAAGCCATTCCACTTTAGGAAAATCATGCATAAATCAATTTCACCCCTTTCCGTTGCTGTTCTCTTTCATAGTGTGTACTATAGCTACCGCTAACAAAACAAACGGCATAACCATGCTGCCACTAAGGGCTGCAGGCATATTAAGAGTTTCCGGATAACGATAGGCAATCATTGCTACCAGCAATACAGTCGCAATGCGATTGCCGAATCCGAGCCCTCTGCGCTTCGAGCCTTCTGTCGTGGCTGCTTCTGTTATCAATCCTACTCTGCGTTTCATCATAATCGCATTGAAGGAGCTTGCTGCAAGGCCAACCATTAGTCCTAGCATAATTGGTTTCCATTCGGGTATAATCGCCCACAAAATGAGACAAGCCGACATCAGATAAACCATAATTCGCAGCGCCGACTTCATCATTTTATCCATTGGAATCCTCCACAACCTTCTTCACAATCAAAATGGCGGAGATAAGTCCTACGGCAAGGCCAATGAGCAAGCCAATTATCGACCACTGTTTACCAGCCATTGATCCTATCCAATAGCCTAAAAAGATACAAAAAACGATATCAATTCCGAGTGCGCTTACCAAAGCGGCAGCTTTCCATGGATTGTCTTGTTTTTTTCCATCTTTCATAGCTTGTACCCCTGCCAATCCTCATATATTTTATCGAAGCGGCGCAAGGTTTGTCAATTGAAATAACTGCAAACATTTGCTGTGGAAAATGTACAAAATGCTTGATAGACAAGGCTCCGAATCGCAGTAAAACCGTACAGTAGCACTGTATGCTGTGCGTTAGCTGCGAATAATTCACAGTTACTTGAAACTATGAACGTTGTGTGAACGGATCCGGACGGTCCGCTCGTCTTCCAAAATGATGCAGCAATGCCTCTACTATGCGCTCTGAAGCCTTGCCATCACCATATGGATTGGCTGCCTGGCTCATACGGCTGTACAAGGCAGCATCTGTCAAAAGTGCAGTTGCGCGATTATACACATTTTCTTCATTGGTTCCGATCAGCTCAAGCGTTCCTGCTTCAATACCTTCCGGACGCTCTGTCGTATCGCGCATAACTAATGTCGGAACGCCAAAAGATGGCGCTTCCTCTTGCAAGCCGCCGGAATCCGTCATAATAAAGTAGGTATGCGGATAAAAGTTATGGAATTCAAATACATCAAGCGGCTCTATCAGCCTGATGCGCGGATGGCTGCCAAGAATTTCTTCAGCCGGCTCCCTTACTGCAGGGTTTGGATGAACGGCATATACGAAAACAACATCCTCGTGCTCGTCCGCAATGCGCTTTACAGCGCGGAATATGTTGCGATGCGGCTCACCAAGCGATTCTCTGCGATGAGCGGTCATCAGAATCATCCGTTTGCCCTTGGCCCAATCCAATATAGGATGCATAAAGGATTCGTCAACCGTATACTGGAATACATCTGCTGCCGTATTGCCTGTAATGTAAATCTGCTGCTCGGATTTATTTTCCTTCAGCAGATTGCCCGCCGACCAGTTGGTCGGGGCAAAATGAACATCAGACAATACGCCTGCCAGCTGACGATTCATTTCCTCTGGATAAGGGGAAAGTTTATTCCAGGTTCTTAAGCCTGCTTCTACGTGACCAACCTGGATTTTTTTCAAAAAGGCTGCATAGCTTGCCAGAAACGTTGTCTGTGTATCGCCATGCACCAGGACAATGTCAGGCTTAGCTTCTTCCAGTACGGGATCAAGGCCTTCGAGCACACGTACTGTCGTTTCCGTTAATGTCTGCCTTTGCTTCATGACATCCAGATCATAGTCAGGCGTAATCTCAAAAAAGTCCAGCACTTGATCAAGAATTTGCCTGTGCTGCGCCGTTACGCAAACAATAGATTCAATTTCATCATCTCGGCGCTGCAGCTCGAGCACTAGCGGCGCCATTTTGATTGCTTCGGGACGCGTACCGAAGATCGTCATTACTTTAAGTTTAGACATCATCTTCACTCCTAGCTATATATTGCCTATTTTTCCACTAATTTGTTCCAAACATACGGTCTCCGGCATCGCCAAGCCCCGGAATAATATAACCTTTTTCATCCAGCCTCTCATCCATAGCCGCAATATAAATATCCACGTCAGGATGGGCAGCTTGTACAGCAGCAACACCTTCCGGTGCAGCAATCAGACACATCAGCTTGATTTGGTCGCAGTCGCGATTTTTGAGAGAATTGATCGCAGCAATAGCAGATCCTCCTGTCGCTAGCATAGGATCGATCACGATCAGCAAGCGATTAGAAGCATCTGTAGGTAAATTAATATAATATTCAACTGGCTTTAATGTCTCATGATCTCGCGCAAGGCCAATATGCCCTACCTTTGCAGAAGGGATCAGCTTAAGAATACCGTCTACCATTCCAAGTCCGGCGCGTAGAATTGGAACTAAGCCAAGCATACGTCCTGATACAATTTTGGATTCTGTTTCAGCAACAGGTGTCTGAACCTTAATTGTATCGAGCGGTATCTCCCTCGTTAATTCGTATGCCATTAAAGTTGCAACCTCATCAACCAGCTCACGGAAATCTTTTGTATTCGTATCTTTGTTGCGAATAAACGTCAACTTGTGCTGAATTAACGGATGGTCGCAAATAACCAATTTGCCCATGGAGCGTAATTCCTCCTACATAAGTATCTTTTGTTAGTCATTCTTGTATGGTCACAATCCTATACATTATAGCACTCATAGACATGCGTTGCACCTTAATAAACAAAAAAAATGCCTGCAAGGATAAACGGCTCCGCCGTCCTTCGCTTTAACGAAGGAGGCGCGTTTACCGATGAAATATAGGAACAGGTTGAAATCAATTTCTTAATAGGCAAAGTTAATTAAAAAATTGATTTATAGGTAAAACTTATACGTCCTATATTTTCAAAAATACAGGCATTTCATAAACATTTATTCGCTTTTTAATAACTTTTTAACGGCTTCTTAACGACTTTTTACAAGCAATTGAATCGCTTCCTGCACTACTTTATTGGTATCTCCGCCAGCGCTTTGCTCCTCCAATATACATTGCTGCAAATTTTCTGCTACGATCTGCGCAATTGCCTTATCGGATGCATTGCGTACGGCAGACAGCTGACTGACTACATCCTTGCACGATTTTCCTTCTTCCATCAGCCGCAAGACGCCTCTAACCTGGCCTTCAATACGCTTCAGCCTTGCTTTAAGTTCATTGGAATACTCATAGCTCATTAATGCTCCCGCCCCTCTGCAATCGCCATTTATTCTTTGTCCATATTATATAACAAACGTGAAGACTACAAGAAGCTAAACAATTTGGCAGCGAAAGACAAAGGCACGAATTTATGAAACCATTATGGGCAAATTAATAATCAGTTCATTTCCCAATAAGGAGACGCCATATGGATAATAATAATTGCAATACATCTTCGTTAAAAGATCATTTAGAAAAACAGCTGCTAGAGCTGTCTTCTTTGGCGAAGCACAATATAGAATTGTTAAGCAATGAAAACATATGCCTTGTCCAGCAGTTTGAAGGTATGAAAAACGTTATGGTAGATATTATTACTACCGCGGCATCCTATTATTTAAAATGCTACTTAACACCTTATACGACCAAATACGAGGATTTGACCATATGCATTTCAAATCTGTCCAAACGCAAGCATGGCGCGCTAATCGTTGTGGAGCGTAAAGATATGCTCGACTCTATGCTCCAATCCAATATTCCTATTGGCGGCACGATATCCCATGCCTTGCTGGAGTCCATATTTTACCCGGGCAATCCGCTGCATGACGGGGCAGTTTTAATCCGCTCCGAAACCGTTGTGTCTGCTGCCAATGTTCTTCCACTATCCAGTATTAACGTAACAGACAGAAAATTAGGGACGAGACATCGTGCGGCAATCGGGCTAACGGAACAATCGGACGCTATTGTTCTGGTCGTTTCTGAAGAAACGGGCCAAGCTTCATTCGCAATTGACGGAGTCCTGCACCCTATTAATGTGACCGTTAAATAAAAAGATTAACATTGCCTTGCGATGCGTCGCCCAAATATGCGCCGACTCCGCCATACTCGATATCATCCAGCAGTTCTTCCTTCTGCAGCCCGAGCAAATCCATCGTCATCGTGCATGCAACAAGGCGTACTCCCTGCTCTTTTGCCAGCTCGATCAGCTGAGGCAAAGTAAGCACATTATGCTTCTTCATAACATGCTTGATCATTTTCGGGCCCGCGCCGGCAAAATTCATTTTCGACAATCCCAGCTTATTCGCGCCTTTTGGCATCATCCAGCCGAAGGCTTTTTCTAGCAACCCTTTTTTAACTGCGACAGACTCTGACTTTCTCAGTGTGTTCAGTCCCCAGAACGTAAAGAAAATAGTAACCTCTTGCTCATATGCCGCTGCCCCGTTTGCGATAATAAAAGCGGCAATCGCTTTGTCCAGCTCACCGCTGAACAATACAATCGTTGTTTTTTCTTGCTTCTCCATTCGCAACATTCACTCCTTATATGAATAGTGTTATGCACCATTTGATCAAATTATCGAAATTTACAGAGGTTGTTGGCTAGTATCGACGAACGACCGACGACACATGACTACTCATACGACACGGCTACTTATACCACACGGTTACTTGTACCCCACGACTGACTACCCATATGAAACGATCACCCATACGACACGGCTACTTATACCACACGGTTGAATACCCATACGACACGACCACTCATACCACATGGCCAGTTACCCATACCCCTATAAGTATATAAATATGATATGCCAGTTGACCCCGAATGTCAATGGACGCTGAAGCTGCCAAAAAAGAACAGTGTACAGCTCCAAGTTTGTGCAAGCCGGAACGTGCTATTTTTATAACGAAGCTGGCAAGACTATCCATTCATTGTGGATGATGCAACAAGCCATAGAAGAGGTGGCTCCGCGATCAAATTTGGGCTTACGACCGCTATTGTATGCTAATTTTTCTGCACCTATTTAGCGCCTATTTGGCACCTATTTGGTACCTATTTGGTACCTAATCGGCACCTATAAAACTGCAATGGTTAAAATTTGCCTACTAAGGCGGACAATACCGCTTCTCCAGTCCCAATCTTACTCTCCGTTACCCTTTTTCTTATGCTTACCAAATATGTTGCTCACACTAAATGGATATGGTCACACATTCCGTTATACAGCTCCAAATGGGGCAATTTCTGCGATTTATGGAGCAATAACGGAACGTCTGTCACATTGCCGTCTCAAAACTACCATTCTGGACGTAATAACGGAACGACCGACCATCTAGCGAAGTTGGTGGCACCAACCGATTCTGTATGGTTTTTCATATACAATCGTGGTTTTCGAGGTATTCCAGCGTAATGTGTATGAAATTTCATACACAATTAGCCATTTTGAGGATGCGCTGGACGATTCTGTATGAAATTTCATATAGTTTGTCTACAACCTGTTGGTATGCAGCTGTATGTGGCGGCGGAAGTGAGGATACGACAAAGTGAGGATGTGGCAGCAGTGGTCATGCGAATTAAAACTGCAACACAACTGTGTAAAGGAACGTGTACGAAGTGATCTTCAGCGGCAATGCTAGGCCACGAAAATAAAGCAGCCCCACGAATGCATCATGAGACTGCCGAGTCGCGCTATTCTTTTACACCGCCCGCAGTTAATCCTTCCACCATAAAGCGCTGCAGAAACATAAACAAAATCAACAGCGGCAGCGTCGCTACAATGGCTGCTGCAGAGGCGCCTGCCCAATCATAGGTAAACTCCCCAAGATAGGATAAAGACAACCCTGGGCTGATCGTACGCTTATCCAGATCGCTTACAAGCGTCAAGCCGAACAAGAAATCATCCCACGCAATCAAGAAGGTATAAATAGCAATGGCTACAATCCCTGGCAGAGACAAAGGAACGATAATGCCAAATAGAGTGCGGAATTTCGAAGCGCCATCTATTTGTGCAGCCTCATCCAGTTCCTTGGATATGCCATCGAAAAATGTTTTCATCAGCATCACGCTAAATGGAAGAGCGGTCGTTGAAGCTGCCAGCACCAAGACAAACAGCGTATTAAGCAGCTGCATTTCCCGGAACTGAGCGTACATGCCGATGACAAGCGTAACCGCAGGAAACATTTGCGTCGACAAAAAGATTAGCATAACGACGCCGCTTCCCCTAAATTTATAGCGAGACAGCGCAAATCCCGATAATACGGCAACGATAATACAAAGAAGCGTCGCTCCTACTGCAACAACCAGCGTGTTGGAATAATACGTCAGAAACTGACTGTTCGACAGCACGGCTTTGTAGCTTGAAAGATCAATATTTATCGGAAGCCATTTCGGCGGCATTTGCATCAGATTGGCGTTGCTTTGGAGGGAAGTATTTAATATCCAGTAAACAGGAAACATCAGCAGTATGATCATAAGCGATAATCCGGTATAGACAATTCCCTTGTGCAGTAATTTATTAGTCGATGTCAATGAGTTCCCTCCTTACCTGCTCGTATCCCTATTCATTAATTTTGTAAAAATCATAGAAAAGCTGAACAATATAATCAGCCAAATAACCCCTATGGCAGAGCCTTTGCCCAGGTCATAGCGCTCAAATGAAATTTCGTAGGTTAAAATAGCGAGCGATTTCGTTGCATTGGCAGGACCGCCGCCCGTGAGTGTATAAAACAGCGTGAACATTTGAAAATTTTGCACGATCATCATTAAAGTAACACTTGTAATTACTGGCTTAAGCAACGGTATAGTAATACTCGTCAAAATGCGGAAAGGACCAGCTCCGTCAATTTTCGCTGCTTCGTATAAGCTTCTTGATATATTTTGCATACCGGCCAGAAGCATGACGCCGACAAGCGGTGTTTGCCTAAATACCGCTACCACAATAATTGCCCATAAAGCAAAGTCGAAGCTTCCGAGCCAAGTGATGTTTTTGCTTATAACGCCAAGAGAAGTAAGCATATAGTTCAAAATTCCGAAATCCGGCTGATAGATCCACATAAAAATAAGTGCGGTCACAATCGTTGGAATTGCCCACGGAATCATAACAAGGCTTCGAAAAAAGGATTTAAATTTAATATTCTGATTTAACAACAACGCCATCACCAGCCCTAGCAGCAGATCCGCACTGACGGCAATAAAAACATACAGAAGCGTAATTCTGAAGGAATGGTAAAAATCTGGAGAAGTTAATATACTGGTATAATTCGCAAAATCATTCCACGAATGCTCACGCTTGAGCAGTGAGTAATCCTGAAAACTAATCCCTATCGCATTAATTAGCGGTCCGACTATCGTAATCGCCAGCAATACAATGGCAGGGAGCATCAGGAATACTAAAAATCCGAAATTTTTAGCTTTTATCTTAGAAAGCTGTGGCATTTGAATCCGCTCCTTTTGCCTTTTAAAAAGTGAAGCCCGAACTCCAGCCTTCAGAATTCGGACTCCCTTCATTTCAATTGAATCATATTATTCTGCGTACAATTCTTTAATTTTCGGCATAACCTGCCCAATCGCGCTCTCTGGTGTTTGTCCGCCTTCCGTAACGAGAATAATCATATCCGATGCGGTTTTCATGGCATTGTCAAATACCGGGTTTTTAGCAGGGAACGGGCTTGCTGTTTCCATTTGCTTATTGAAAATCGTTGCATAATCATCATCATTCATCTCTGGCAGTGCAGCAATCGACTTTCTTGCAGACATTACGCCGTTCATATTGTGATAAGTAGTCATCGCTTCCTTTGATACAAGGAATTCAATAAATTTGGCAGCTGCCTCTTGCTTCTTGCTTCCTTTGGCAATAAGCAGCTGATGCTCGGAGAACACTGTCTCGCTTCTGCCTGTCGCTCCAGGAGGAACAACCGTTACACCCCACTCCGCATCGAAAGCCTCGCCCTTGCCGCTCGTATCACGGAAAATTTGACGGCCTACATCGCTGTCAATATGGAAGCCTAGCGTACCAGCAATAAACATGCCTCTTAGATCCTTAATCTCAACACCCTTAGGCGCTACGCCTGCTTGAACCAGCTCTTGAATATTCGCAAGCGCATTTTTCAAAGCGTCGCCTTGGTCAAATACAACTTTATTCTGGTCGTCTATAAACTGGCCGCCGTAAGTCAAAACATCACGAAACAGCATATTTCCACTATAGGAGTGGGACGCAGTATTAATTCCCAAGCCATACACCGGATTGCCGCTTTCATTTTTCTTCAGCTCAGCAATCTTCTTGGCCATAGTAATCAGTTCATCCCATGTCGCCGGCGGAGTTTCCGGATCTAAGCCTGCCGATTTGAACAGACTCTTATTCCAGAACAATGCGTTCGGATGCGGCGCCCATGGATAAGCCATTATTTTGCCGTCATAGGTTACGCCTTGCTTGCTGCCATCTACTATATCGTTTAGCAAATCTGCGTCGAGCATGCCATCCAGAGGAGCTGCAATATCAGCACCTACGAATGCAGCGGAGAAATTCTGATTAGCCATCATTACATCAGGAGGATTGCCTCCCGAGGAACTGATAAGCACTTGATCTTTAAACTGGTTAAAAGGGATGCCTAAGGATTTTACTTTAATATCCGGATTTGCCGCTTCGAAATCAGCAACCATTTTCTCATAGGCAGCCTTGGTCGCATCCTCTACCGAAATCCAATTGGCAAAAGTAATTTCTATTTGTTTATTCCCATTATCATTGGCTGCTTTGGTAGCCTGCGGTTTATTTTCTCCTACAGAACCTCCGCCGCCGCTGCCGCAAGCAGCTGTCAGAGCAACCATAGAAGCCAGCGCCGCGGAGATAAAGCTTTTTCTAAACCCCTTCATTACGTTCATCCTCTCTTTTTTTCACTTCGTTTCTAAGTAGATTATAATCAAACCCTAACGGGCTTTTTTTTCTTTTATTCTGATATTTTGTTCTATTATTCTGATCAAAACCACTAAAGACAAGTATTCTACAAGGATAAACAGGCTCCGCCATCCTTCGCTTGAACGAAGGAGGCGCGTTTACCGATGAAATACAGGAACAGGTATAAGATGAAAACTTATACCTTCCTACATATTAAAAAAGCAGCGCCGCTGCAAGACTTACAAGCGGCGCTGCTCTCGCTATTCCTAAACCCTATTCCGTCAAAGATTGCGCAACAATAACCATATCCGCCAAATCAATTTTCCCATCACGATTAATATCGGCTGCTTTGATGGACTGCCAATCTGGGCTGTTGCTGTTCTTGCCATAGTTGGCGGCAATCAGTGCAAGATCGCCAATGCTGATTTTATCATCGCCATTTACATCACCAATCATGCCTGTATCTGTCTCTGTATCCACTGTAATTTCATACGAAACCGTCTCTGCCTCATATTCCGCGCCCTGCGCATCTCCGAAAACGGCACTTGCAATTTGGATTTGAGCCGTTTCCGCTGTCTCGACAGGCTTAGCCCGGAAGGACAGCTCTAGCATATTGGGCTGGTCGCTGCTAATCGCATTGGCCAGCCCCTCGCTTACCGCAATTATACGCAGCACGCCCGATGGTTCAGATTTCTCGCTCACCACTTGCAAGCCGGGTATTAAAATGTCCGCACCCGCATACTCCAACAGATTGGAATCATAATGTACGAGCAGATCTTGCGCGGTCAGCAACGACTGCACCTGCTCAATGCCGTACTGAAGCACAAAATTGCTCCCGGACTTAACCGCGGAAGGACCGGCAAGCACAGCCTGCAGCCGGCTTGCCTCCTGCACTCCTGGAACGGATATGGCTGCTTCGTCTACCAAGTATGAGCCATTTGTTCCATTGGTAGGCACTTGCAGCCGCAGTTGACTAATCGGGTTTTTACTTGGCCCAAGTTGACCTATGCCAACTTGCATACCATCTAAAAGCACAATATAGCTGGATGAATCGAAGTCTACAATCGCCTCCAGCTGCTGCCATTGATTGCTTTCATAGGGTACTGGCGTATTAACAAAGCTGCCATTATTTGTATAACTGACCGTTCCCAGATCGTTAAGGCTTAATTTCAATACTTCATTGCCCGCTGTGTCAAGATAATGAATGCCTAACGGCATCGTCTTCTGCGCCGCTTTAAACTTAGCGGATAGCTTAACTGCATCAGATTGCTGGGAGAATGACCATATGCTTCGGTTGACTGTACTGGACTTGGACAGCTTGAGCACCTTGTTGTCGCCATCCATCACTACAGATGGCGGTGTGTTGCCGCTTACAATCCAGCCATTTGGCGCCGATCCTGCTGCAGTGTCTTCAAAATTCTCAAACGACACGATATCCCAATTGCTTGTAATCAATTGAATATAAACTTGCGAACGAATAAGCACCTCATTTTCTGCATTAGAAACAGTAACCTCCAGCGGATATACGCCAAACGGTTTATTCGTTTTATTAATTATATCCAATGTAATTGTCTTCGTTTCATTCGGCAGCAGCGTGCTAATCGCTTGCGCAGATGGAACAGCCTCAATTTCTGATGGCACAGATACGAATAAAGTGAGACCGTTATAGCTGCTGACACACGGATTGCTTACTGTGGCTGTTACACGAGCCTTTCCATTACCTGTATCATTAGGGTCATAATCAAGCTTTAAGCTAGGCATGCACCCTTCCTCTGGAGTTGCGAGCACGCCATCTCCCTCATAAGCACCTATATTAGGCGCATCAATAGCTGACACTGCATTTCCATAATAATCGCGACCGCCATTGTCCCCAATAAGAACACCTGTCCCGATTGCTAGAGAGCCTACACCAAGACGATACCCCCTTGTATCCAAATGACCGGGGTTCATCAACAGCGGATCGGCTGTTATCGAGTTCGTTGCCCAGCCCGGTATGGAAGAAATATTGTAAAACAAATTGTGATCCATGCTAAGCGCCGTTGAGTTTAAATCCCAGCCTACATTTCCGCGTCCTTCTTTATAGACGATATTATTAAAAAATTGAGTATTTTGAATCGCTGCTCCATTTTGGGCATACACTTTTGGAGATAAACCGTCACCGATATACATCGTATTGTTGTAAATTTTGCCGTTTACGATTTTACCGCCGCAGCCTTGCATAAATAGCTGTGCCCGATCATTGACCGAAACGTTATAGCGGATGATAAAGTTTTTAGTGTTCGCGGAGCTGTCGGGGCAGAAGAGGAAAAATCCGCCTTCGTTATTATGAGAGAGGTTGTACTGGAAGATTATATTGTTGGTTGCATGATCAATATCAAAGGCCATGCCGTCGAGCGTGCTTATCCCGCCTGATACTCGATTGAACTGGAATGTAATATCATCCGAGTTCGCTGTCCACATGCCGGCATTATAGGATTTGGAACGTACATTAAAGCCATCGAGCGTATTATGTTCTACGAGTCCGCCAACCGTCATCTTCGGGACGATGCCGTCACCTCCGATGTCGGAAAGCTGGTTGCCGCTAACATAGACATTCGTATTGGGGTACCATTGTGCGGAGCAATCCGTGCCCCAACGGCTCAATTCCGGCCTTTTGCACCAGTTTGACCAGAAATAGATTCCTTGACGATCAACCGAATACACTTCATTATCTAAAATCTGAATATCATGAAACGCCGTAGGAACGGACGTTCCTTGGGATTCAATAATAATACCGCCAGATGCGTTGCCGAACTTCCCTGAGCTTGAGGCAGCTCCACCCCCTGTAGTCGAAGGCATCTGACCTCTTACATCATGCACCGTAAGATTCTGAAGTACAACGCCGTACAAATCGCCGGCATTCTCGCCTAGCACATAAACGCCGCGACGCGGCGTACGGTTGTCGCCCGGCGCCGTAAGCTCAAGCTCGCTCATTTGGACATATGCCATATTTTTAAGCAAAACTGCATTCGTTTGCCCATTTGCATTGATGATTGGCTTTGCTGTCCCTGTACCGTATGCGCTGATAATAATCGGCTCGTTCTCTGTTCCTGAGCCCGATGGGGTAAATTGTCCCAAGCAGGTCGTTCCGCGCTTAAACAATATCGCCTCCCCTGGCTGCAGCTGCACAGCATTAATTTCACTTAAGCTTGAAAATGGCGTTTGCTGGCTTCCATCACCCTGACCAGAAAATGAACAATCCACATAGTAAGCGCTTCCACTATGTACCGCAGCATTATCTTTCTCACCGCCGCCCTCCTCAAACGCGAAAGCCTGACCTGCCGCACCAAACGCCAGGATTGAGCTGATTAGCCAAACAACCGCCTTTCTAAACATTTTTCTGTTCATAATTAACGCTCCTTTCTCACTATTATGTATTTCAAAATCTATTATAAAAAATATGGAAAATGCTTTTTTTCTTTTATTCTGATTTTTTGTTCAAATATTCTGTTTTTTCCAAAAAAGAGCAACTTCTCTCCCGGTCAGGTAACAATTTTAATAGCGAAGACGCCAAAGAGGCCTTGGCGTCTTCGGTCATTGCATTTTGAAAAATTTCTCAATTATGCGCAATAATCGCTGCATACTACTCATTTTTTATTTTTTTTAAACTCCAATGGCGACATGCCCATCGTTTTTTTGAAAACTTTCGTAAAATGGCTGGAATTTGTATAGCCTACCTTTTCAGCTAGCTCCCCGATATTGCACTGATTGGTCACGATAAGCTCTCTAGCCTTGTCCAAGCGGATTTGGGTCAAGTAATCATTGAAATTGACACCCATCTCCTTTTTGAACAATCCGGACAAATAGGTTTTGTTCAAATGAACAATCGAAGCAGCCTCCTGCAGCGACACATTGCCCATATAGTTCTGTTCAACGTATTGGCAAACCTCGGTAATAGCCGGACTTCTCTTGTTCTTATTGACAACGCTCATAAAGTCGTTTACCTGGTCAAGCAGCCAGGCTTTGCAATCCTGAAAGGTGGCCGCCTGATCAATACCTACAAATCGGACATTTTCTACAGGCGCAGCAGATAAAGACTGAAGCTTTCGTCTCATCATGTATGCAATTTCTAAAAACACCGACTTCACATCAGTTGCGAGCAAATGCTTTTTCTCTTCAATCGCCCTTACCAGACGAAACAATTCTTCTTGAAGCTCATCATAATAGTCGATTTCCAGCAGTTGGGCAGCCTTCTCATAAAGTGTGCGGCCCTTCTCCTCATGCGTTCTGCTTTGAATATCAAAAATAATATCCTGATAACAGACGATTACTTGCCTGCCGTAAAACAAATTTTGTCCTAGTGCTTGCCCTGCTTCCTTCCAGCGCTGATTCAATTCAGTAATATTCCCGTATATTTCACTAATGCCGATAGCGGCATGCAGCTTTAAATAGCTCCATAGGTTGACAGAGATGCGATTAGCAAAATGAAGCATGCGCTCACGAATCGATTTGCTGCCCGTATTCGGAATATTGATCGTCACAGCAAACAATCCGGTATCCATCGGACATGAGTTGCCTATTCCGAGCTCAGCCTCCAGCGTTTCCTCTACAACGTTGACTACTGCCAGTTCCAGCAGCTCGCGGCTTTTAAATTGCGCAGCCTTTTGTTCGAATTCCGCAGCCTCAAAGCCTACAGCCAGCACGACAGGATATTTCATTTCGAGCTTTAGTTGAAGAAATTCTTTTTTATGCAAAAAATTCACTATCGCCTTTTCTTCGCCTCGAATTAGCTCCTTCAAATATACGTTGCGCAGCGCCTGCTGGTTTTCATTAATCGCCTTGCGCATATTTTTCAGCTCATCGCCTATTCGCTGTTCATTGCTTATATCATTGCTGATACGCTTCAGCGCTTCGTTCAGCTCGTCTACCGTAATTTCAGCCTTTAACAAATAGTTGCTCGCTCCCAGCCTCATGCCTTCCGAGGCATAATGAAATTCCTCATAGGCGCTCAAAATCAGAAAGCGGACGTGGGGTTTATTGCTCTTCAATTGCTGAATCAGCTGCAGCCCATCCATTAAAGGCATTCGGATATCTGTAATTACTAAGTCAACCGGATGCTCCATGCAATATTCATAGGCTTCTCTGCCATTGGCAAAGGTGCCTTTCAGCTCTGCCGGAAACTCCGTTTTCTCAAGCATAAGCTGAAGCCAATTAAGCATCTGAAGTTCATCATCCACCAATACAACCTTCATCGCGGCTTCAGCTCCTTTTCACTGCGAAATGCAGGGAAGTTTATCGTTGCCTTTGTATATTTATCCTCAATCCGCTCTAAATACAATTCGCCTTCATGGCCAAAATGCATATCGAGGCGATGGCGAATATTTTGAAGCCCTGTGCCTGTACCATGGTTGGGATTACGATCTTCGCCCCTATGATTAAAGCCGATCCCGTTATCAATAATTTCAATGACAATGCGGTCATTTTCCTTATAGCCCTTAATCCATATCTTTCCTGTTTCCTTCAAAGGCTCTATGCCATGGAACAGCGCGTTTTCTACAACGGGCTGCAAAAGCATATTCAAGGCCCGATAATGCAAAATTTCTTCCTCCAGCTCCCACTTCACCTCGAACGAATCCTTAAGTCTTGCCCGTTGAATCGTCAAGTAATGCCGCAAATGATCCATTTCCTCTTGAATATAAACAAACTCGCTTTTTTGGGAAAGTGTTTTGCGCAATAGCTTAACCAAGGAAACAATAACAGAATCAGCCTGTTGGCTGTCGCCGGTCACGACCATATAACGGATCGAGGCTAAAGTGTTGAACAGAAAATGCGTATTGATCTGAGACTTTAAGGCCTCTAGCTCCGCACGTCTTTTTTGCTCCTGCTGATTGAACAATTCCTTGTGCAGCTGCTCTATCCGGCTCACCATATGATTAAAACGGAAGGCCAGAAACCCGATCTCATCCTTAGAAACAATGTCGGAGCGGATCGACAAGTCTCCTTTTTCCACCTTGTTCATATCTACGTAGAGCGATCGTATCGGGACAGACAGCCGCCTTGAAATAATATATGAAAGGAACAGCCCCAAACAAATAATGATAATAAAGATAAACCAATTGTTCCTTTGAACCTGATTGATTTTTTCAAACAATTTGTCATACGGTGAAAAGAGGATCAAGTTCCAATCGGTTTTCGACATATGATAATAATTCGCCAGCTGCTTGCGGCCATCAATCTGCGTCGATTCAAAGTGTTGCTGCTCGTCATTTTCATCCGGATAGTACGAGCGGTCCGCTATATTTGCACCTAATAAACTCTTGTCGCTAGCAGTTAAAATATTTCCTGCTGCATCCGTCAGCATAATTGCTTCATAATCCTCTATTGAGCTTTTGATCTGATTATAGATAAAGGATTCCTTCACGCTAATAATCAATAGTCCGATATTTTTGCCGCTCTCATAGTCCTTTAGCATTCGTGCAACCGCAATACTATGCTCCTCGCCAATTGCAGAAGCCAGCTCCGGTGAAGTATTGCGCATCAAATAAACGGCTCCGTCCTGCTGCTCCACTTCCTTATACCAGGGCTGGCTGGCAAGCTTGGACAAGCCTACCTGGCCTTCATAGATCGAGTGCATTTCCAACCCGTTAAAACCAAAAATAGAGACGTGATAATCCAGCCAAGTAAAAGCGTATTTGTAGTTGACGATCATGCGGTATACAAATTCCTTTTTCAGCTTCTGCTCATACGAGCCGCTAGCCGTAGGTGACATAAGCAGCGTTCTGAGCTCGGAGCTGCCAAAATAAATATTGGACAGTGATACGATATTATCGATCATTATATCAAGCTTCTCCGTTACAACCGCCAGATTGCGCATTTTGGACAAGCTGATCTGTTCCTCCATATTTTTTTTGGACAAATAAAGAGAAATATAACCAAAAAATAAAAGTGACAGCACGGTTATACCTATAAAGGAAATTAATATTTTATGCTGGATGCTGCTGGATGAAACGATGAATTTACGAAAAATGCCCGTTCCCGCTTTTCGCTTCATAGAATATGGCTCAACACATTTTGCACAGGGCGGCCGGTAATGAGCTGCTCGCCATCCGTATAGCCTTCCTCCCTGCCAACCAATTCATCGATGACACGTTTGCGCCAAAGCGATACTTCGTCTTTGCAGACGGCGTCGTTCACAAGATTATATAATTCCTGAGGGTCCTGCTCCAGATTAAAATATTGCTCCTCGCCTGTCTGCGAATACCAAATGTACTTGCGCTTCCCATCCGTTGCAAATTGATAGGAAAGCTCTCCGTGCGCATGCTCCCCGTGAATATAGGAGCGCCATTGCGGCTGGGGCTGCCCTTGGGCCAGCGGAATAAGGCTTGACCCATCCACGCTTTGCGGAATAGCAATTCCTGCAGCGTCAAGCAGCGTCGGCATAATATCTCGAAGCTCGACAACCTGATCTACTTGCTGCCCCTGTCCAAGGTCAAGCAGCCCAGACGGATCGCTCAATATGAGCGGAATCTTCGCACTGCCCTCGTAGGCAAGGCGCTTCTGGAAAAGATAATGATCGCCCATTAAATCACCGTGATCTGATGTGAATAAAATAATCGTATTGTCGCTTACTCCAAACTCGTACAACGCATTAAGGAGTCTGCCTATTTGATTATCGATATGGGTAATCAAGGCATAATACGCCGCCAAGGCATCCTTGCGCATGCGATCATGGACAATTCCTTTGCCAGTAGTCGGATTTAAGCCGTCTCTTGCGCGGTCCTCCGTATCTGCCCAATCGCCTATCGGCGGCTCTGGCAAATCCATATTTTTATATAAATCAAAAAAAGCTTGCGGCGGATCAAGCGGCGAATGTGGACGAACGAAGGAGGTCCACAGGAAGAAAGGCTTGCTCGGATCTCTTCTTCTTAAAAAATCAATCGATTTTGTAACCGCCCAGTTGGTCGGATGATATTTCTCCTCCAAATGCCATGGCCGGGCGACAACCGAAGCATTGCAGTCCAAGCCATGATCCATAATATCCTGGTCATAGCCGGCTCTTTCCCGCAGCCAAGGCAAATAATCGTCCGTATAATCCCACCATTCAAGCGCGGAAGCAGCTGCACGATTGCGATTGTAGTGCATATAACCGTCATGAAGCTCGATATTGTGAAAGCCGCATAAATTCCTTGTCGGGTACACATGCATTTTTCCAATACACTGCGTATGATACCCTGCCATTGCGAATTCCCCCGGCATCGTATGCTCATATTTCCATGGCACCCTATCCTGATAACCTACACGCCCATGATTTTTCGGACTCATCCCTGTAATAATTGAGGCTCTTGCCGGCACACAGGATGGCGTAGCTGTATAAGCATGTTTAAACAACACCCCGTTGCGAGCCAAATTATCTAAGTTTGGAGTTTGAATAACGGGATGCTTCAAATAGTGAAGACAGTCAAAACGCATTTGATCAACAGTAATAAATAGTATATTAGGCTTCATGCAAACGCCTCCATTTGTAATTTTATTCCATGCGTCAAGGGCATATCTTTATTATAATTGATTTTGCAACTGCGAAATTGCGTTATTTTCTGGTTTTTTAATGCGATGTTCACCTGATAGACAGCCTACGCCTCGAGTTATCCACATCATCCACAAGTTATTCACAGTAAATCCACATGAATATCTATATTTTACACACAATAAACAACCTTTTATCAACAAGTTATCCACAGTCTGTTCATCAATTCACAAAAAAAGACGCCGGACAATGCCAGCGTCTTCCCTGATTATATGGTGAACGGTCCGACAAGACCTTTCATTTCGTTAATTAAGCGTAGTGACAGGCTGCATAATGGCCTTTGCGCACTTCAAGCAGCTTCGGCTCATCATGCTTGCATTTATCTGTAGCAATCGGACAGCGAGTATGAAATTGACAGCCCGAGGGCGGATTGACGGGACTTGGCAAGTCTCCGCTCAATACAATTCTATCACGCTGCTGCTCAACCTCAGGGTCTGGTATCGGTATAGCCGACATCAACGCCCGAGTATATGGATGAAGCGGATGATCATACAGCTCCGAGCTTTCCGACAGCTCTACAATTTTGCCCAAATACATAACGGCGACTCTGTCACTAATATATTTGACCATGGAAAGGTCATGCGCGATAAACAAGTAGGTCAAGCCCATCTTGCGCTGAAGCTGCTGCATCAAATTAACAACCTGAGCTTGGATCGATACGTCCAGCGCCGAAATCGGCTCGTCTGCTACGATAAAGGCAGGATCTACAGCGAGCGCTCTGGCAATTCCGATACGCTGTCTTTGACCGCCTGAAAATTCATGCGGATAGCGCGTTACATGCTCTGCATTCAAACCTACCAAATCAAGCAGGCCTTCTACCTTTTTCTTGCGCTCGGTACGGCTGCCAGCCAAATTGTGAATATCAAGCGCTTCTCCGATTATTTCCAAAATCGTCATACGCGGATTAAGTGAAGCGTACGGGTCCTGGAAAATCATTTGCATATTGCGTCGCAGTGCTTTAAGCTCAGCGCCCTTTAGCTTGTAAATATCTTTGCCATCAAACTTAACAGTCCCGCTTGTAGGCTCATACAAACGCATAATCGTCCTGCCGGCTGTTGATTTGCCGCAGCCGGATTCCCCGACAACGCCGACCGTTTCGCCGCGTTGTATCGATAAATCAATGGAATTGACCGCTTTTAAAATATTGCCTCCGCCAAGATTGAAAAACTTGGTTAGCTCTTGTATTTGAATGAAGGGCTGACTCATACGGACACCTCCTCATTTGATTTGGCATAAGGATGCGACAGCCAGCAGGCTGCAGTATGTTCATTATTGCCATCAACAGGCAACAGAGCCGGATCATTATTGACACATACCCGCATAGCCTCATCGCAGCGAGCGCAAAAGCTGCAGCCAACCGGCGGCTTAATTAAATCCGGAGGCGTGCCATATATCGGAATAAGCGGCTCATCCTTGCTGCCATCAAGTCGCGGCATGGAGCGCAGCAAGCCTCTTGTATATGGATGCTGCGGATTTTTGAAGATCTCCCATTTCGTGCCCGTCTCTACAACTTTGCCTGCATACATAACAATTACGCGATCACATACATCGGCAACAACACCAAGATCATGCGTAATTAAAACAATAGAAGTGCCCAGCTTCTCCTGGAGGTCCTTCATGACCTGCATAATTTGCGCCTGAATAGTAACGTCAAGAGCGGTGGTCGGCTCATCGGCAATAAGCAGCGCCGGATTGCAAGCAAGCGCGATTGCAATCATCGCCCGCTGACGCATGCCGCCTGAAAATTGATGCGGGTACTGCTGCAGACGCACTGCCGGATTCGGTATACCGACCAGCTTCAGCATTTCCAGCGACCGCTCGCGCGCCTTGGCTGGAGATAGCTTCTGATGCTTCATCAGCCCCTCCGTTATTTGTTTGCCAATAGTCATCGTCGGATTCAGCGATGTCATCGGATCTTGGAAAATCATACCGATTTCCTTGCCGCGGATCGCTTCCATTTCTTTATTTGTTTTCGTAACAAGCTCCTGGCCTTTAAAGCGAATCGAGCCTCTCATCGATGCTGGCGGTGAAGGAATGAGCTTCATGATCGATTGAGCGGTTACGCTTTTGCCGCAGCCAGACTCGCCTACAATAGCTACAGCCTCGCCTTTGCCCACCTCAAAGCTCACTCCGCGCACTGCCTGCACGACTCCGCCGCGCACCTGAAACTCAACACGCAAATCATCTACTTCAAGCAGATTATCTGTCATTGCTCCCACCTCCTATTTTTTCATTCGAGGATCAAGAGCATCACGCAATCCATCCCCAAAAATATTAAAACAAAGCATCGTTAAAGAAATGAGTACTGTAGGAAACAGCATGCGCCAAGGATAATTTGTCATCGCTTTTAGCGCATCATTAATAAGGGTTCCAAGCGAAGCGGCAGGCGATTGCACACCTAGGCCAAGGAAGCTTAAAAAAGCTTCAGCAAATATAGCCGACGGCACAGTCATCGTAATGGTGACAATAATCGGACCTATCGCGTTAGGAATCAAATGCTTAAACATAATGCGCGAAGGACTTGCGCCCAGCGCTCTGGCCGCCAGTACATATTCCTGGTTTTTCAGCTGCATAACCTGTCCGCGCACAATCCAGGCCATGCTGATCCAGCCAGTTATAGCAAGAGCTAATACAATGGTAAACATGCTAGGCTTTAAAACTACAATAAGCAAAATAACGACGAGCATATTGGGAATGGAATATAGAATTTCGCAAATACGATTGAGCACCTCGTCAACCTTGCCGCCGTAGTAGCCCATGATTCCGCCGATAATGACGCCAACAACGAGATCAATCAGCGCTGCATAAAGGCCGACCTGCAAGGAAATGCCCGCTCCCATCCATGTTCGCGCAAACATATCTCTGCCAAGTGAATCTGTACCAAACCAGTACTCCGAGGAGGGCGGCTGATTGGTCATGCTTAGATTATTGGTCTGATAATCATGCGGAGTCATCATTTGGCCAAATATCGCAAATAAGCTAATAATGATAAGAATAGCCAAGCTGATCATCGACAGCTTGCTGGAGGAAAGGCGCAGCCAAGCATCCTTCCAGGCGGATACGCTTTCGCGAACGACAATCTCTGATTTTTTTTCGCTTGATTCAAGCTTAATAAAATCGTCCGGTGTTAATTGCTTGTCAGCCATCGTCAGCCTCCCCCCTTATTCATCAGCTTCATGCGAGGATCAACAAAGCCATACGCTATATCTGTCGCCAAACGTGCAACCATCAATATAACCGCATAAAACAAGGTTAATCCCATAATCAAGGTATAGTCCCGATTCGTTATACTGTTTACAAAATCTTTGCCCAAACCGCCGATACCAAATATTTGCTCGATAATAACGGAGCCCGTAATGATATTGGCTGTCATTGGCCCTACATAAGTTACAACCGGTAAAATCGCATTGCGCAAGGCGTGGCGCGTCAGTATAACCCGCCCTTTGATCCCTTTCGCTTTAGCCGTCTTAATATAGTCGGCAGACAGCACCTCCAGCATGCTTGAGCGCGTCAAGCGCGCAATGAATGCTGCCGGCAGGAAAGAAAGGGCCAATACCGGCAACACGAAATCCATCGGCTCATTTAGTCCAGTTACATTGAATAGACGCCACTTTACGCCAAATAAATATTGCAGCCCGGTCGCTACAACAAAGTTGGGAATAGAAACGCCTAGCACAGCAACAAATATGGTAAAGCCATCAAGAAACTTGCGATGATTCAGCGCTGAAATAAATCCCAGCAGCAAGCCTGCTGCAACAGCTAAAATAATTGCAAAAACGCCAAGCTGCATCGAGTAAAAGAAACCGTTTTTGATTACGCTTGCTACAGTTGTATACTGCTGCTTCATAGACATGCCAAAATCAAGATGAGCCAAATTATTCATATAATTCAAATATTGCTTCCACAGAGGCAAATCAAAGCCATATTTTGCATTCAATTGCTCTTGAATCGCCTTTGGAATGTTTTTCTCTGACTGAAAAGGATTGCCGGGAATGGCTTTCATCAGAAAAAAAGTCGCTGTAGACAAACAGAACAGCGAAACGAGCATATAAACCACTTTTTTTGTTAAATAACGAGCCATGCACAGCGCTCCTTTCTTATGAGCTGATTCAAGAGAAGAACGGGATATAAGCAGCTTATATCCCGTTCTATAACCTTATTACGGTGCTTGATAGGAGCCGCGTACGTAATTGATATCGCCTTTGAAATCAATGAAAATATCCTTGAAGCCAGGCTTCATCATATATACCGTACTGTAGTAATACAAAGGAATAATCGGTCTGTCATCCATTAGCATTTTTTCAGCATCGGCCATTGCCTTCATACGAATCGCCTGATCATCAGTGCCATAAGCTTGATCGACTAAAGCGTCGTACTCTTTCTTGGCGTAGCCTGTATTGTTATTGCCGCTTTGTGTTGTAAACAAGTCGATAAACGAGATAGGGTCATTATAATCTGCTCCCCAGCCGCCGCGGGCTACTTCGTAATTAAGCGCGTTGCGGTTTTTAAGGAATACGCCCCATTCCTGATTGCCGATATTAGCCTTGATGCCAAGATTTACACGCCACATCTCAGCGATGGCTTCTGCAACCTTCTGATGCAAATCATTCGTGTTGTAGATAATGCTGAATTCAGGCATCTCTGTCATATTCGATTCAGCCAAGCCCTCAGCAAGCAGCTTTTTCGCCTCTTCGTAATCTTCTTTAAAATAATCGTCAGAAACTTCGCTTCTGAATTCTTCCTTCTGACCCAAAATACCTGGAGGAACTAATCCAAAGGCAGGCAGCTGTCCGCCTTGTGTTACTTTTTCAGTTATATCCTTACGTGAAATCGCCATGGAAAGCGCCTTGCGGACTTTCACATTATCAAACGGCTTCTCAGTAGTATTCAACAGGAAATAGTACAAGCTTGCTGTACCTTTTATATTGAATTCATTAGGATTGCTTTCTTTTAAAGTACTTAGCTGATCAAGCGGCAGCAAGCCAGTCGGCATGCCTGCATAATCAAGCTTGTCTGTCTGATACATGCTCAGCTCAGAGCCTGAATCGTTAACCATTGTGAAGTATACCTTGCTTAGCTTGATTTGATCCTTCTCGTAGTAGTTCTCATTCGGGATCAATGTCATTGACGTATTCTTCTTCCATTCCGAAAGCTTGAATGGACCATTTGTAATCATCGTTGAAGCTTCAGCAGCAAATGCCGGGTTGTCCTTCACCGATTGATGAACAGGAAAATAGGTTTGGAAAGCCATAATACTAGCAAAATAAGGTGTAGGTGCATTAATCTTAACTTCCAGCGTATGCTCATCCAGTGCTTTAACCGCTACATCGTCTGCGCTTCCCTTGCCTGTGTTATAGGCTTCAGCGCCTTGAATATAGTACAGCAAGTATGCATAAGCAGAAGGCTCGGGCTTCAGATCAGGATCGAGCACACGTTTCCAAGAATATTCAAAATCCTGTGCTGTTACCGCATCGCCATTGCTCCATTTTGCATCATCACGAATCGTAAAAGTATAGGTTTTGCCGTCTTCCGACATCTTCCATTCCTTGGCGACAGCAGGAAGCACTTCGCCCTTCTCATTTATACGAGTAAGACCTTCATATACGCCATTAATAACTGTTGCGGATACTTGGTCCTGCGCTTGTGCCGGATCCATCGTCGGCGGCTCAGTCGATAGATTCATACGAAACTCATTTTTTGAGGCACCGTTCGAGCCTGTAGGCGCTTCTCCTTCATTACCCCCATTCGTACCAGGCTTGGATACGCATCCACTGGCAAGCAAAGCAATGACCAGCAGCATTGAAATTGCTGTAGCGAGTGACTTTCTTTTCACTTCAATACCCCCATTTTTCCCTTTATTGTTTATTTATGGCATACGATGCCGCAAGAAAAAACAAAATAAAAATCATACTTCTCATTTTTTATGTATTCTGCTGAGATCAGTATGAAGTTTACCTTGAACTTTGCTCCATTTTCCAAATAAAGCGCATGTGGTTGAACGCCGATCTGCAACACCTCACCGTACGCTGGGAAATGGATACAGTTGTTAGTATTTCGACAAAACTCTACAATATGCAACATTTTCTTTAATTACGAAGAACACTATACCCCTCTATTAATTGGGGCGTCAATGATCCAAATATATACAACCGTTTAAAATATACAATTGGTGGAAAACAGACAGCCGTACAAGCAGGGATATACGTACAAAAGGTTCCAAGACTTGCCGTTGCCGCGAAAGTAGCGTACATGGATCTTGAGGGCTAAAATGATCCATCTATTTAGCCGCCTATCTTCTATTTGCGGTGCGGTCATTAATGACCGTTAGAACCAAAAAGCAGTCTTTTTGTTGTGGTATGCGGACACTTATGACCATTAGAAGAACATTTCGTCGAATTCTCTAGCTTTTTTCCCGCTAACG